>DASQZE010000334.1:0-3729 GCA_035638875.1 Longimicrobium sp. | reverse complement strand
GATACGGATACGGATACGGATACGGACGAGGGAGGTGCGGAGGTGTGGAGGGATACGTGGCGCGGGTGTCCCAAAGCGAATGAATTCGCGGCTACGACTGCACGCTGTCCGCCTCCGCGGACACCACGGCACAAGCAGAAGCCCCGTCCCGGCATCGTGCCGGGACGGGGCTTTGGGTTGATCGGGTACAGTCTACGGCTGCGACGGAGGGGCCGTGTCCGGCGTCTTTCGTGGTCGGCCGCCCTTCTTGCCGTTCTCGCGCGCGGCGGCGGCCTTCTTGACCGAGGTGCGGCGGGCAATCCATCGCGCCCACCACGACGGCGCGTCGAGCGTATCGAAGATGATGCCCGGCACCGACACGTCCGCATCGAGCGACTCCCAGTGCAGCGCTTCGCCGCACGCCTCCACTTCCACCTGCGCGAGCTCTTCGGCCGTGGCGTCCCTGAGCTCCGGGACGTCGGACGGAGCGAAGCCGAACCAACTCCCCGACTTCAGCTGCACGAGGATCACACCGCGATCGCCGTCGTACTCGGCGTGCAGGGCCCGGGGCTCCGTGCGCTCGCGAAGTGCGCCCTCCGAACGTGCGAGGGCATACTGGTTCATCTTCGGCGTCGGCATCGTACAATCCTCCTTTGCAGGAGGTGTATAACCCAACAGGTAGGTTTGCAAGCCTCCGTTCTGGGTGGGTCCTTTGGTTGACGGTCCTCGGCCGCGGGTCTATCTTCGCCGCGCTTTTTCCCCTCTGCCCGAGCCTGAGAATCCGTGAGCGTGCCCGCGCGCATCGCCGTCCTTGCCAGCGGTGGCGGCAGCAACCTGCAGGCGCTGATCGACCGCCTGAACACAGGCGGATCGGCGGCCGCGCGCGTGGAGCTGGTGGTGGGCTCGCGGGCGGGGATCGGCGCGCTGGAGCGGGCGGAGCGGGCGGGGATCCCCGCGCTGGCGCTGGATGCCCGCGCGATGGGCGCGGACCCCTTCCGCGACGCGCTGGCGGGGGCGCTGGAGACGCACCGAATCGACCTCGTGGTGCTGGCGGGGTGGCTGCAGCTGGTGCCGGCGGAGGTCGTGGCGCGGTACCACGGGCGGATGGTGAACGTGCATCCCGCGCTGCTCCCCGCGTTCGGGGGCAAGGGGATGTACGGCCGGCGCGTGCACGAGGCCGTGATCGCGTCCGGCGCGCGTGTCAGCGGGGCCACGGTACACTTGGTGGACGAGCGGTACGACGAGGGCGCCATCGTGGCGCAGTGGCCCGTCCCCGTGCTCCCCGGCGACACCCCGGAGATGCTGGCCGCGCGCGTGCTGGCCGTGGAGCACCGCATCCTGCCCCTCGCGGTGGAGGCGCTGGCACGTGGCGCATCCATCCTGGTCGTGGACGATGCGCCCGTCGCCTTCGACCTCGTCGCGGCCCCCGCGCCCTCCAACGCGTCCCTCCGCCGCACGATGCACGTCGCGGGACCGGCAACGCAGGGCTGAGCGCCAGCGGGATGCCGGATTGAAGGCGCGCAGGCGAAGCGGGTCTGCAGGGTGAATCAGCACGTGGTGGTGTGGCGATGCCCCGTCCGGAGCGAATGAATTCGCCGCTGGAAAGGCGCGAAGTCCGCCTCCGCGGACTGCACGGGGAGAGATCCGGGGCGCACCCTTTGGATCGCGCACGAAGTTCTCCCCCTCCCTCCGCGAAGCGGGGGAGGGGGCTGGGGGGAGGGGGCCCTCGCCCGTGCCGGGTCCCCGCCACCGCGAGGAAAGCCATCCCACCTCCCCCAGGAGTTTTGGGGGAGGTCGCGAGGAACGGGTGGGGGCGCCCGCCACGCTGAAGCGGGACCGGCATGGCAGGAACCGCCGTTGCAGGCTGTCCCCCGTAACCTGTCCCCTGTAACCCGCAGTTCCTCCGTGCACGAACGCCGCTGCACGGTCCGAAAACCCGACCGACCGAGACCAAGAAATGCCCCGGGCACTGCTGAGCGTATCGGACAAGACGGGCGTGGTGGAGCTTGCCCGCGAGCTGCACGGGCGGGGCTGGACCCTGCTCTCCACTGGCGGCACCGCGCGCTCCCTGCGCGACGCAGGCCTCCCCGTGACGGAGGTCAGCGAGATCACCCGCCACCCGGAGATGATGGAGGGCCGCGTAAAGACCCTGCATCCCGCCGTGCACGCCGGCCTGCTGGGCCGCCGCGACAACGCCGACGACGTGGCGCAGATGCGGGCGCACGGCTACGAAGCCATCGACCTCGTGGCCGTGAACCTGTACCCGTTCCGCGAGACCGTCGCGCGCCCCGGCGCCACCCTGGACCAGGCCATCGAGAACATCGACATCGGCGGCCCGTCCATGCTGCGCTCCGCGGCCAAGAACCACGCGAGCGTGTGGGTCGTCGTCGATCCCGCTGACTACTCGCTGGTCCTGGCCGCGATGGACGCGGGGAACGACGACCGCGCGCTCCGCATCCGCCGCGAGCTGGCCGCCAAGGTCTACGCGCACACGTCGGACTACGACCGCGCCATCACCGAGTACCTGTCGCGCTCGCTGGGGATGGACGCGGAGCCCGCGCGGCCGGAGGATCCCTTTCCCGGCACGTTCAGCCTCTCGCTGGCCAAGGTACAGGACCTTCGCTACGGCGAGAACCCCGACCAGCCGGCCGCCTTCTACCGCGACACCACGGCGTCCGGCGGGCTAAACGCGCTGCGGCAGCTGCACGGCAAGGAATTGTCGTTCAACAACCTGATCGACGTGGACGGCGCCCTGCTGGCCATCTCCGCGTGGGAAGGGAGCGGGCTGGCGGCGTGCGCCATCATCAAGCACACCACGCCGTGCGGAATCGCCGTGGGCGCAGACGCGGCGGAGGCCTACCGCAAGGCACTGTCGACGGATGCCACCAGCGCGTTCGGCTCCGTGATCGCGTTCAACGTGCCGGTGACGGAAGAGGCGGCCGTGCTCATGCGCCCCAACTTCGTGGAGGCCATCGTGGCGCCGTCGTTCAACGAGGCGGGGCTGCGGCTGCTGACGGAAAAGAAGAACCTGCGCCTGCTGGAGCTCCCCGCGCTGGCGGTGGACGAGGGCGAGCTGGACTTCAAGCGCGTCCGCGGGGGATTCGTGGCCCAGCGGCGGCTGTCCATGCGCTTTCCGGAAGATGCGTGGAAGGTCGTCACCGCGCGCCAGCCCACGGCGGAGGAGATGGACGACCTTCGCTTTGCCTGGCGCGCCGTGGCGTCCGTGAAGTCGAACGCGATCCTGCTTGCCCGCGGCGGCGCGGCGCTGGGCATCGGCGCGGGGCAGATGAGCCGCGTGGACAGCTCGCGCATCGCCGTGATGAAGGCGCGCGACAACGGGTTCGACCTGGCGGGCGCGGCACTCGCCTCGGACGCGTTCTTTCCCTTCCGCGACGGGGTGGATGCGGCGGCGGAGGCGGGGATCCGCGCCATCATCCAGCCCGGCGGCTCCGTGCGCGACGACGAGGTGGTCGCCGCCGCGGACGAGCACGGCATCGCCATGGTCTTCACCGGCCGGCGCCTGTTCCGGCACTAGGACGGAAGTGCGGAAGTGCGGAAGTGCGTGAGTGCGTGAGTGCGTGAGTGCGAGAGTGGTCCGGTGCGTGTGCGGGCTTCCGGGCGGCGCCCCCACCCGCTCGTTCCTCGCGACCTCCCCCATTGACCCCTGGGGGAGGTGAGCCGCGGGCGGTGCGGATCTGCCGTTTCTCCCTCCCACACAAACTGCGTGGGGGAGGGAGAAACGGCAGATCC
>DASQZE010000333.1:0-39785 GCA_035638875.1 Longimicrobium sp. | reverse complement strand
CGGCGTCCGGGGCCGAGGCCAGGCGGACGACGATCCAGCGGTTGGGCGTGTAGGGGAAGGTGACGCTCGATCCGTCCGCCGCGCCCCGACCCCGCGAGAGCGCCGCCGGCAGCTTCCAGTGCAGGTGCACGCCCAGCGCCGGCGGCTGGTTGGTCAGGTTGGTGAACGGCGCCGGGACGGGGTCCTGGAACTGGTTCAGCGCGTCGTAGTTGGTGCTCCATCGCTGGAACACCCCGTTCTGCACCGGCGGGTTCACGAGGAACGCCTGCACGGGCATGGGCACCAGCAGCGCGGTGGGGTCGCTCATGCGGCACTCCCGTTGTCGAAGATCATCTGTTCCGGCGCCCGCACCATCTGCAGGGCAAAGCCGGCCGGCCCCCACAGCGATTGCGGCGTCACCTTCGTGGCCAGGAACGCCTGCCAGGGCTCCACGGCCAGCACCCCCGTGGCGCCGCGCAGGTACGTCTTTGGATCCAGCGTCGCGTAGCCGGTCACGCTGCCGATGTTGTCGCCGTCCAGGGCCCGGATGCCCACCTGCTGCCCGTCCTCCACGCCGAACGCCAGACCCTCCTTGGGCTCGTCGATGTCGATGCGCGCAGGCACCTGGGCAAAGAGAACCAGCAGCACGTCCGGGGACAGGTGGTCGATGCGGATGGGGTCGATGGGCACCGTCCCCTTTGCATCCGCGAACCCCTTCACCTCCAGCCCCGGGTAGCCAGAGACCACGGCGGAGCGCAGGAGAAAGCCCGCCACGGGGTCGTTGGGCTGGGCGTTCGCGGCCCGGAGCGCGTGGCCCGTGAGCACCGACCGCAGCGCGTGCGTGCGCGCCACGGCCCCGTCGCGCACGACCCCGCGGACCAGCCCCTGCTGCACGGCGTCGCGTGAGGTCTGCACGCCCACGCTCTGCGCCCCGTCGCACAGGGCGTCCAGGTAGTTGGGGTCCACGTAGAAGAAGCGGATGGATTCCGGCGGCAGCATCCGCGCGTCCGGCACCAGGTGCACGAAGGGCACGTCCTGCAGCTGGCGAAGGCAGGCCAGGAAGTCCACCACGGACGAAAGCGGCCCCTGCGTGGCCAGCGCCTGCGCCGTCTGCCCCTGCAGCAGCGACCGCACGTCCGCGCGCGCGTGCAGCCCCTGCAGGCTGGTCACGGACGGCGCGCGCGGACCTCCGCGCAGCAGCACGTTCGTCGCCTCTGGCGCCGCCACGGCCGGGATTCCCACCGCCGGCAGGTGCTGCGCCGCCTGCGCGCCCAGCCACGACGCCAGCCCCTGGCTCACGTGCCGCGGCTCCAGCAGCGCGGCCAGGCCGCCGTCTCCTTTCCCATCCCCGTTCGCCGAGGCGGCCAGCAGCTGCTGCCCCGCGTCCCAGCGCGTCCGCTCGCGCACCAGGTTCACCACCTGGCGCGTGGCCCGGCGCGCGCGCTGCATGCTGGTGCCGTATGCGCGGTTGGAGAGCGCCAGCAGCCGCCCCAGCTCCCATCCCGCCGCGTACGACAGGTCGAAGGTGCCGGACACCGGGTCGTAGATGGTGGCCGCCGCGGCGCTGGGGAACCCCGTCCCCGCGTCCATGGGCGGCACCGGGTGCGGCACGAAGGGGCCGTGGTACCAGCCGAACGTCTCGTTGCCCACCCGCGTCTCGTACTGCAGCGCCGCAAAGCCCTGCCCCAGCGCCTTCTGCACCAGGTCGCCGGGGGAGCCGGGCGTCTGCGCATCCGCCGCGAGCGGCAGCCGCAGCCGCAGCCCGTCGCCCCCCCTGGCCTGCCCCTGCGTCAGGTTCAGCATCAGGGCGCGAAAGTCGCCCCCCTGCGGCTGCGCCGTGAAGCGCCAGCTGGCCAGCGACGCCAGCCGCACCTTCGTGACGCCCGCCGGCCACGCCGGGGCGTCCACCAGGTAGGGGGCAAAGCCCTCCAGCGACACCAGGTGGGCGATGTTGCGCGTCCCCAGCCCCGTGCCCGCGGGAAAGCGGTTGCCGATGACCACGGAGAACCAGCCGTCCGTCAGGGCCAGCGACGTGGTCTTGTCGCCCGTGTTCACCTGCCGCGCGTGGGACAGCCAGGGGAGCTCCCCCAGCCGCGGCGTCACCCGCGTGAACACGTCCGTGGTGACGTCGATGGCCTGGCAGACCGCCTCGTCGTCCGCGCCCGGCTGCACGGGCGGCCCCATCGTCGTCGCATCGTCGGGGCGCAGCAGCTTCGCGACCGGATAGGTCCCCGCGAGGGTGGGGTTGCTCAGCGAGCTGGTGGGGTCGTAACCGGGGGGCGGGGTGATCTCGTCGTAGGTGAACACCAGCAGCGCCATCCAGGGATACGCCCTGACGTTCGGGTTCCCCGCCGGCGGCGCGACGTTGGTGCCGATCTCGCGCTCCCACGGCAGGGCGCGCTCCATCAGCACCACGTGCGGCAGGTTCTGCGTGAACTGCCCCGACGCGTTGGCGGGCGGAAACACGGACTGCACCTGCGTGGACCTCAGCGCGAAGCGGGGCGCCACCACCGAGAACGGCTGCGCCAGGGTGAACGCCCGGGACAGCGGATGGGCCGCGTCCGTGGAATCCACCTGCTGCCGGGCCGTGAGGGTGTAGTCGCCCGCCTCCAGCAGGGGCAGGTAGCTGTCGTAGAACTGGATGTCGCCGGCGGGAATGGATCCGTTGCTCATGCCGCAGCTCCCTGCCACGGCGTGCCGAGGAGCGGCGCGTCGGGATAGTTGAGGTTGACGTTCGCCCTGATGGCATCCACGGGGCCGTTGGCGCCCGCGTCGTAGCCGAAGCCCGCCAGCGCGGCGAACAGCTGCGCGCGCAGCGCCGTGGGCGCCGCCGCCGCCACCGTGTCCGCGATGGTCTGCAGCGACGTGGGCACGGCCTGCGGCTGCCGGCCCACGGGCGGCTCGTTCGCCGCCAGCGGCAGGTAGTCCGAGTCGTGCAGGTTGATGGGGAACAGGGCCAGCGCGGCCAGGGGGATGGGGCCCGGCCCCGTGGGCACCACCGTGTTCGGCGACACGCCGGACAGGCCCATCAGGCGCCCCGGCAGCGTGTCGGCGGACGGCGTCGCCGGGGTCGACCCCTCCGGCAGCGGCGGGCCCCACGTGGCCGCGGGCACCGCCAGCAGGCTGGGCGACCAGCTCCATCCGCCGCCCAGGTCCATCACCGCGCCGCCCGGCCCCGTCACCGTGAGCGTGAGCACCGACGTCACGCCGATCACGCCCATGGGCCGCACGGCCACGACGCCGCCCGGCGCGGGGGGCACGACCTTCGCCGGCGTCGTCCCCGCCAGGTCCGCCTCCGTGAGCGGAAACGCCGTGGCGATGCCGAACGTCATGGCGTCGCCCCGCACCCGCCAGCGGCCCCCGTCCGTGGACACCGCGCCCGCCGCCAGCGAGGCCGTGAGCACGTTCTCCAGCGGCACGTCGCCCGCCTGCACCCCATCCACGGCCTGCACCCCTTCCAGGGCGCGCAGCGGCGCCGGCTTCGCGTCGTTCTGCGGGAGCAGGGTGGAGAAGGTGTCCCAGTCCAGGTATCCCGGCGGGGGCTGCCGGTCCGCGCCGAAGGGGATGGTGAACGAGATGATGAACCACGACACGTGCACCTGCCCCCCCGTGGGCGGGCCCCACAGCTCCAGCTCCGCGCCCAGCTCCACGCTCACCGTCACGGAGGTGAACAGCAGGTCCAGCTTGTACGACGCGCCGATGCTCACCCCCACGGAGCCCGTGAAGTAGAACGGCTTCCAGATGAAGAGGAAGTCCGCCTGGGCCCGGAACCAGGCGTGCAGGTCGCCCGCGTGGAACTCCACGTCCAGCGATCCGCCGCCCATGGCGCACGACGGCGTCAGGGCGAAGTACGCGCCCCCCTGGATGGTGAGGTTGGGGCTCACCTGCCAGCTGAAGCCCAGCCGCGGCACGTCCGGGTAGTGGGCGGGCTTCTGGAACGCCGGGTGGTAGCCCCCCAGCGTGACCACGAAGTCCCCCGCGTGCTCGCCCCCGTACCACAGGTAGAAGGCGAACCCGCCCGTCAGGTGGCACTCCGGCACCAGCACGTACGAGTTAGGCGAAAGCACCGCGCTGGCGCCAAAGAAGCCGGCGGACGGCTGCACCACGATGCGCAGCCCCAGCTCCGCGTAGGCGAACTGCGGCCCCTGCTGCCCCAGCTTGACGCGCGAAACGCCCAGGATGGCCAGCTGAAAGTCGCCCGTGGGGATCACCGCCATCACCACGTTGCTCTTCACCAGCTCGAACGAGGTGAACTGCACCCCCGCGGCAAACCAGTTCTGCCCCTGCGCCACGGCCACGTACTCCGCCAGCGCGGCCAGCGCCTTCGCCGGCGTGGCGTTCTCCCCCCCGACGGCGGCCGGATCGTCGATGCCGGCCACGAGCGGAAAGTCCGGCACCTCGTCCAGGTCCGGAATGCGCAGGGACCGGTTGTAGCCGAACCCCGCGCACAGCCCCGTCACGAAGAAGCACGGCGGCCCCCCGAACGCGGCGCCGATGCGCGCGAAGATGAAGAGCGACGGCTCGCCGCCCGTGGTCGCGTACGAGCCCAGGGCCGAGATGGAAAAGCCGGCCGTCTGGATGAGCGCCGCGCCGTCGTACTGCACCCCCGCCGCCGTCACGTTCTTCAGGAACCCGCCGGTGACCGTCAGCGGGCCCGAGGCGAACGCCACGCCCAGCCCCTGCAGGTCCAGCTCGTAGTTCGCCAGCGTCCCCGGCGTCCGCAGGGGAATCCCCAGCGACAGTCCCTCCAGGTCCACCGCCAGCGCCGCCACCTGCACCCCGCCGTCGAACAGAAAGGTGAGCACCAGCTCCGGGTTGTCCGCCGGCCACTCCACCCCGATGCGCCGGCACTGCAGGGGGCCGAACGCGCGCTGCATGGGAATCCAGATCGTCTCCGCCGTGCCCCCGCCCTGCTGCAGCTGCACGTTCACCGACGCGGTGTTGGCCGGGTCCCACACGCGCGAGATGGCCGCCGAGAATGCCGGGTTCACCGGTTCCTTGTCGCCGCTCCCCTCCCCGCTGCCGGAGGACAGGAGGTTCTGCGCGATGGGGTTCGCGCTCGCGCCGCTGATGCCGTTGCCCAGGGGGATCCCCAGGTCGCCGAACCCCACCCCCACCCCCCACGGGATCTTCGCCAGGTCCGCGAAGTCCAGGGCAAGCAGAAAGCGCGGCTCCAGGCTGCCCAGCGTGACCCCGTTCACGTTCACCAGCGGGTTCCCCGCCGTCCCCGCCACGTCCAGCCCCAGGCTCACCAGGTCCACCCGGGGGCGAAAGGTGGGCGTGTTCCCCGCGTCCTCGCGCAGCAGGGTAATGGAGATGCCGGGGTCCGCGAAGACGCCGTCCGGGTCGCTGCGCGAGATCCAGGTGCTGTCGTCCGTGTCGCCGCTCAGCAGCTTGCCCAGCTGCAGCAGGACGGACGGGCCGCCCGCGGGCGAAAGGTCCACGTCCGGCACCTGCAGGCGCAGGCCGTAGTCCGTGGAGGTGCCGTCCTTCGTGCCGAAAACCCAGATGCCGCCGCCGCCCAGCGCCACGAGGGGCTTGTCGTTGGCGGCGAGCGTCTGCAGTGCCTTCGACAGCAGCAGCTCCGCGATCTGCTGCGGCGTCATCCCCGCCAGCCCCGTGAGGGACCCGAACGTGTACGCACCGCCCGCCTGCTGCAGGATGCCCGTCGCGGCCAGCACCGCGCCGACGGTAAAGGGCGATCCGCCGATCTTCTGGTCCAGCCACGTTTTGACGCCCGCGATGCCCAGCACCGCGTTGATCCACTCCGTCACGTCCGACCGCTGCAGCGCGGCCAGCGTGCCCACGGTGGACTGCGGCCCGGACGGGGACTGGTTCCGAAAGGCGAGGGTAAAGCTGGGCGGGGTGGTGAAGGTGACGTTGCCCAGGAACTGGATGCCGTCGAACGTCACCCCGCCCGCCGTGACCGTTTGCCCAAAGGGGACGTCCAGCGCCAGCTCCAGGGGATGCGCGCCGCTCCCCGTCACCACCACGGGGCTCGCCAGCGGCACCTCGAACAGGGGCACGTAGAGCGACGCCCGCAGGCTGAACGGCCCCGACGTGAAGCCCTTCAGGATGCCGATGCCGATGGTGGACGCGGGCCCCGTGGTGTCGTCCAACGGCAGCACCACGTACACGTACGACGGTGCCCCGGCCACGGGAAACGTGTACCAGGCGCGGTCCGCGGGCGTGCCCGCGGCCGGCTTGCCCAGCAGGTCGCGCAGCAGCTTGAGCAGGAGCCCGCGGCGCGATGGGATCGCCTCGATCTGCGCGACGGCGTCCGCGAACCAGTCCAGCTCGAAGTACAGGTCGGGGGCGCTGGACCGCAGCAGCCCCGTCACCAGCCCCGCGTCCTGCACCAGCAGCGGGATCTCGCCCGGCGGGATCCTGATTTCCGTCATGCGGCACTCCTGCGCGGGTGGTCCCGATGACGGATCCGGGATGGGATGGATGGACCGGCGTGTGCCGGCGGCGAAGTCCGGCCTCCGGAGATGGCGGGACGGGTGCTCACCAGGCCACCTGGAGCTCGCACACGGAGGGGGCTCCCTGCGCGGGGTTCGCCAGCGCGTACAGCGTCGGCGGCAGCCCCGGCGCGACCGCCAGGTCCGTCACGAAGTCGGGCACGGGCAGGCCGATGGTCGTGCCCGCCACCAGCGCCTCCGCGTCGATGACGGTGATGAATTGGGACGGCTGCGTGCTGAAGACGTACACCTCGTCGCCGCTGGGCCCCATGGCGATGTCCGCCACGTCGCCTTCGACGGGGATCTGGGCGATCGTCGCGTGGGCCTCCAGGTCCACCACGGCTACGCTCACGGGGGGCCCCATCTGCGAGCGCAGCACGAACGCGCGGCTGCGTACGGGGTCCACGACGAGCGTCCCGAAGTAGCCGGACGGGATGGGCGCCTGGCCCACGATCGTGCCCGTGGCGGTGTCGATCGTGAGGAGGGTTTCGACCAGCGCCATGTACAGGAGCGACCCGTCCCCCGACACCACGCAGTTGCCGATGTCGGGAAGGGGAACGGAGCGCTGCTCCACGAGCGCCGCGTCGAGCACGTGGAGCGCCGGCGGGCTCGCCGTGATCGCGTAGAGCGTGGCGCCGTCGGGCGAAAACGCCGCGGCCGTGACGTCGAACGGGGCGGGAACCTCCACCGCGGCCCGCGAAGGAAGGTGGACCGCCGTGAGCCAGGCGGTGTTGTCGTCACGCTTCGTGGTCGTGAAGAACCGCGAGCCGTCCGCCGACACCGCCAGGGCGGGTCCTACCCAGTAGTACTGCCGCAGGCCGGTGACGCCCAGCGAGGCGCGGTCCACGAAGCAGAGGTACGTGGAGGTCGGGGCCAGGAGGGTGCGGACGACGGCCACCAGCGTGGATGCGCCGCACGCCAGGAGACTGAGCCCCCGCACGGTGCCGTCCACGATGGCCCGTTGCCGCGTCACGGACAGGCGCAGGTTCACGCCCGACGGCGCGGAGCGCGTCCCCGTCCGCAGCGATTCGGCCACCACGGTGTAGTGGATCCGGTCCAGGGGGAGGGGCCCCGTGCTCCCCGACGGCTTGAGCAGCTGCGGCAGGGCGTTCACGCTGCACGCGTCGGCGTTCCGCGACGCCCAGCGCAGCGCGATCCCCCCGCCCGACGCGCTCCCGGCGAACGACGTCACCATCGGCAGCGCCGCATCCACCTGGACGCTGGCCTGCCGCTGCGTAACCACCGGCTGGTCCTGCCCCGGCACCGTGTACGAGACCACCAGGGTGAACACCACCTCCGGGTAGCGGGTCAGGTCCTTCGCCGCGTACGGCCCCGCGTTCCCCACCGGCACGCTCTGGGGGCCGCTCCCGGGGTTGAACTCCAGCTGGTACGTGGCGAGCTCGCTGCCGCTCCAGCTCAGCGTGGCGCTGTCGCCGGCGCTCACCTCCAGCGGATCCGCCGTCAGGCGGCCCAGGGTGAACTTCGCGGGAAACTTGGGGAGGGCGATCGTCCCCGTGCGCTCCATCGGCGGCTGCGAGGGGGTCGATGCCATCTCGTCGATCGTCACCGCCGTCGTCCCCACCTGATCGTTGACGGCCAGGCCGACGAAGACGAACGAGAGCCCCGCCGCGCCGATCTGCCCGGCGGCGGGGGTCTGGGGCGTCAGGGTGAACGTTCCGCCGCTCTGTGCAACGCTCCATCCAGTGGGCGCCTGCGAGGTGATTCCCTCCGCGTTCGCCACCAGGTCCTTGGCGTTCGTGCCGACGGCCAGGGTCAGGGTGATGGCCGTGCAGGTAACCAGCGCGTGCGTGCCGTTGGAGACCACGAGCGTGAGCGTGGCGCCGGCGCCGGCCTGCAGCGGATTGGGCGCCGGCAGGATCTCGTAGTCCAGCAGCGTCGCGCCGTCCCGCAGCACCACGCTGTCCCCGAGCGTTCCGCGCCGTGGCCCGGTGGGATCTGTCCCCAGGCGCGCATCCCCGTCCGCGGGGGCCTGCTCCTCCGTCATGCGGCACTCCTCTACAGGTAAACCCCGAACATCGATGCGGGGGATGAATGCGTACGGCGCCGTGCCCGCGCCGCGGCATCTCGCGTCCGCCAGGTCAGGCAGGCGTGATCGGGCGCGCGCGGGGAGCTCTGCCCGCGTGCACTGAAGCGTCCCGGCGACCGGTGCGGGGGCGCTGGGGCGGAAGCAGCGGGCCCGCGACAGCGCATCGGCGTCGCGGGCGAACGGTCGTGTACGTTCGGCGGCGCCCGGACTCCAGTGGGCGGCGGGATGACGGCCGACCGGTGAAAGCGTGCTACAAGGCGCTGTATCAAGGTAATCCCGAAGCGGGATAATCCTAGGATTTTTTTACGAAATGTCCACGGGGATTTTGCGAAATTTTTCCGCCATACGGATCACGCCCATGGGCACGATCCTCAACGCCCATAATGCAGACTCGGCCCAGGGCGGCACCGAGGCGCCGCGTACAGCATCTCCCGATGCGGCAGAAGGTTGCCGTTTGTCTTTCGATCGGGGGATGCGGACAATACCAGAACCGGAACCCCATTCGCACGCAGAAACTGGGGAATTAGCAGGTGGAGTCATACCATTTTCCTGAGTTCACCGTCCATTCAAGGGACAGGCAGTTTTTCACAAAGAGGACGCAGAGACAGAAACGAGAGGACGCAGAAAACCCATTCAGTTCTCTGCGTCCTCATCTGTTTAGCTCTGCGCCCCCTGCGTGATGCTTTCTACGGGGTACACGAGGCCAGGGATTCGGTCTCACTCCCTCCGCGAAAGCAAGATTTTCTGCCGGATTCGGCATACGTATATCGTTCGGATCGGGCATCGCCCCCGCCTGCCTTCCCGCAACGAGCGCGGGCGCCGCGACCCGTAGATCGCGGCGCCCGCGGCGCATCCGAAGCAGTGGAGGGGCGAGATTTCGTCGCCCCCGGGGTCCAGCCTTACTGCACCGTGGAGATCATGTCGAACATGGGCATGTACATGGCGATCACCATTCCGCCGATCACCACGCCCATCACCACGATCATGATGGGCTCCAGCACCGAGGTCAGCGCCGTCACGGCCGCGTCCACCTCGTCGTCGTAGAAGTCGGCGATCTTGGAGAGCATGTCGTCCAGGCCGCCCGTCTGCTCGCCCACGTTGATCATCTGCACCACCATGGGCGGAAACACGCCCGAGGCCTTGAGCGGCTCGCTGATGGTGGCGCCGCCGGCAATGCTGGCGCGCGAGGCCATCACCGCGTCGTGGATCACCCGGTTGCCCGACGTGCGGGCCGTGATCTGCAGACCTTCCAGGATGCTCACGCCCGACGACACCAGCGTGCCCAGCGTGCGGGTAAAGCGCGACACGGCCGACTTGCGCAGCATGTTGCCCAGCACCGGCATGCGCAGCAGCATCCGGTCGATCACCAGCTGTCCGCCCTCCGTCTTGTAGTAGCGGCGGATCATGAACACGATGGCCACGATGCCGATGACCATGAAGAAGATGTAGTTCTGCAGGAACTCGCTCACGCCCAGCACCACGCGGGTGGGCATGGGCAGCTCCATCCCCGCCGAGGTAAAGATGCTGGCGAACACCGGCACCACCTTCCACAGCAGGATGGTGGTGGCCATGATCACCACGAACAGCATCACCGCCGGGTAGGTCATGGCGCCCTTGATCTTGCGGATCAGGGCGTCGTTCTTTTCCAGGAACGTGGCCAGGCGCAGCAGGATGATGTCCAGGATGCCGCCGGCCTCGCCCGCCGCCACCATGTTCACGTACAGCTCCGTGAACACCTTGGGGTGCTTGCCCATGGAATCGGCCAGGGTCATGCCGGCCTGGATGTCGTTCAGTACCTGGACGATGATCTTCTGGAACATCTTGTTTTCCGTCTGCTCGGCCAGAATCGTGAGACTCTGTACCAGGGGCAGGCCGGAGTTGATCATGGTGGCGAACTGGCGGGTAAAGATCACCACCTCGCGCGTCTTGATCCCCGTACCGAACTGGATGTTGATCTCGCGCGCCTTGGTGTTCACCGACACCGGCCGCAGCCGCTGGCGCACCAGGTAGCCCACCACCTCGTCGCGGGTGGGCAGGTCGATCTCGCCGCTCATCAGCTCGCCGCTGGCCGAGCGCGCGCTGTACGCAAACGTAGGCATGGGCCCCTAGGGAACAGGGTTTAACTACAGTGCCAAGTGACTAGTGCCAAGTGACTAGTGCCAAGTGCCTGGTTCCTGGTGCCGACGAACTTGGCACTGGGTACTTGGCGCTGGGAACTTCTACCTCAGTTCGGAATCGGCTCGCCGATCATGCGCTGGAACTCCGCCGGGTCGCTGGTGCGCTTGAGTGCCTCTTCCAGGCTCACTTCGCGCGACACGTACAGCTGGTACAGCGAATCGTTCAGCGTCTGCATGCCGTGCTTCTTGCCGGCCTGCATGATGGAGTAGATCTGGTGCACCTTGTCGTCGCGGATGCAGGCGCGGATGGCCGGCGTGCACACCATGATCTCGCACGCCATGGCCCGGCCGCGGCCGCGGGCCTTGGGCAGCAGCTGCTGCGTGACCACGCCCTCCAGCACGAACGCCAGCTGCGCGCGGATCTGCGGCTGCTGGTGCGCGGGGAACACGTCGATCACGCGGTTGATGGTCTCGGCCGCGGAGTTGGTGTGCAGCGTGGCCAGGCACAGGTGGCCCGTCTCGGCGATGGTGAGCGCCGCCTGCACCGTCTCCAGGTCGCGCAGCTCGCCCACCAGGATCACGTCGGGGTCCTGCCGCAGGGCGTACTTGAGCGCGCGGGCAAACGACTGCGTGTCGCTGCCCACCTCGCGCTGGTTCACCATGCACCCCTGGTGGCGGTGGATGAACTCGATGGGATCCTCGATGGTGAGGATGTGCTCCCGCCGCTCCTTGTTGATCTTGTCCACCATGGCCGCCAGCGTGGTGCTCTTGCCAGAGCCCGTGGGCCCCGTCACCAGCACCAGCCCGCGCGGCTTCTCGGCCATCTTGCTGATGATCGCCGGCAGGCGCAGGTCGTCGAACGTCTGGATCTTGAACGGGATCTGCCGGATGGCCAGGGCCACGCACCCGCGCTGCCGGTACACGTTGCCGCGAAAGCGCGCCAGGTTCTGGATGCCGAAGCTGAAGTCCAGCTCGTCCTCCGTCTCGAACCGCTTCTTCTGGTTCTCGGTCAGGATGCTGTACGTGAGCTGCAGGCAGTCCTTGGGCGTGAGGATGTGGTCGGCCCCGCTGTCCGTGATGTGCCCGTCGATGCGCAGCTTGGGACGCTCGCCGGCCGTCACGTGCAGGTCGCTGGCGCCCTTCTCGATCATCTCTTCCAGAAGCGCGCGCAGGTTCAGCGTGCGTGCGATTTCCGGTGCGGCTACGCGGCCGGCCTCGGCGGTCAAGCTCATGGGGATTTCCATTCCTGCGAGAACTGCTTGAAAATGGCCCTGGGCACCGGGGGGCCCCCAAAGGCGCGGTCCGGCTGCGCGTCGTGCACTCCGCAACGTGTGTTGCAGCGTGCAAGGCGCGCCTCGATGCATGCGTACGGAACTGCGTTGTTTTTCGTCGGTTGCAGCCTGGAGTAACCAAGATGCGTGCCGTGCGGGGCCGGGGGAAACTGCGGGTGACAGGGGACAGGTTACAGCGGGCAGGGACGGGTGCCGTCGGAAGCGGAGGGCAGCCATCCGCGGCGAAGCATCGACCGGGCACGGGCCGCCGTTGCAGGCTGTCCCCTGTAACCTGTAACCCGTAACCCGCCGTTGCAGGCTATTCCCTATTCCCTGCCGTTCCCTACCCCGCCGTCTCCTTGATCACCTCTTCCAGCGTCGTAATTCCCCGCTTCACCTTCAGCAGGCCGTCCATGCGCAGCGTGAGCATCCCCTCCTCCACCGCCTGCCGCTGCAGGTCCGCCGCCGACGCCCCCTGCAGCACCATCCGGCGCAGCGTGGGCGACATGGCCATCACCTCGTACAGCCCCTGCCGGCCCTTGTAGCCGCTGCCGTTGCAGGTGTCGCAGCCGGCGCCCTTGTAGAAGGTGATGCCGTCCAGGTCCGAGTCCGAGAGCCCCGCCGCCCGCAGGTACTCCGCCGGGTACGTCGTGGGCTCCTTGCAGTTGGAGCAGATGCGGCGCAGCAGGCGCTGCGCCGTGATCAGGTTCACGGCGCTGGCCACGTTGAACGCCTCGATCCCCATGTCCACCATACGGGTGATGGTGGACGGGGCATCGTTGGTATGCAGCGTGGAGAGCACGAGGTGGCCCGTGAGGGCCGCCTTGATGGCGATGGAGCCCGTCTCCAGGTCGCGGACCTCGCCCACCATGATGATGTTGGGGTCCTGCCGCAGGAACGCCTTGAGCGCCGCCGCAAAGGTCATCCCGATCTCCGTGCGCACCTGCACCTGGTTGATCCCGTGGAGGTTGTACTCCACGGGATCCTCCGCCGTCATGATGTTGACCTCGTGCGTGTTGATGCGCGACAGGGCGCTGTACAGCGTCGTCGTCTTGCCCGAGCCCGTGGGGCCCGTAACCAGCACCATTCCGTAGGGGTTCATGATGGCCCGCATGAAGTCGCGCTCCGCCTTTTCCTCCATCCCGAACTTTTCCAGGTCCAGGGTCAGGTTGCTCTTGTCCAGGATCCGGAGCACGATCTTCTCGCCGAACAGCGTCGGCAGGGTCGATACGCGAAAGTCGATGACGCGCTTGCCCAGCCGCAGCTTGATGCGGCCGTCCTGCGGCACCCGCCGCTCCGCGATGTTCAGGTCCGAGAGGATCTTGAAGCGCGAGATGAGCGCCGCCTTCATCTTGATGGGCGGGCGCATGATCTCCATCAGCACGCCGTCGATGCGGTAGCGTACGCGGATGTCCTTTTCGTAGCACTCGAAGTGGATGTCCGACGCCCCGCGCTGCACCGCGTCGGTCAGGATGCCGTTGATCAGCTTGACCACGGGCGCCTCGTCCACGGCCGCCTGCAGCGCCGTGACCGAGATCTCCTCCTCCGTGTCGGCCACGACCTCGATGTCGTCCGCCTCGATCTGCTTGAGCAGGTCGTTGATGCGGTTGTCGTCGGCTCCCTCGTACTCCTTCTCGATGATCTTGCGCAGCGAAAAATCGCCCGCGATCACCGGCTCGATGTCCAGGCGCGTCACGAACTTCAGGTCGTCCAGCACCCCCAGGTCCGTGGGGTTGGCCATCGCCACGGTGAGCGTGCGCCCCACGCGCCGCAGGGGCAGCACCTGGTGCTTGATGGCGATGTCGGTGGGGACGAGCTTGAGGATCTTGGGGTCCAGCTTGACCCGCTCCAGGTCCACGGCGGGAATGCGGTGCTGGCGGGCGAGCGCGCGCACGAGGTCCTGCTCGCCGAGAAATCCGAGCTTCACAAGGCTGTAGCCCACGCGCGTCCCGTTGGAACGCGCGTCGTCCAGCGCCTTGGCAAGCTGCTCGCGAGTGACGAGGCCCTCGTGGATCAGCTGTTCGCCAATCCGGTCTGCGGGAGCGGAAACGGCCATCTAGCCCTGTTTATTGGGCGGAGATGCCGGGCCGCGGCTTGGAACGCGGTCGGCCCGGCGGAATTTCGGGGGAGGTACAGGAATGAAGTTTCGCCGCAACTACAAGGAGTGTCAAGGCGTAGCGCGCACCCGCGAACGCAGGCGCGCCACCGTGGCCGGGCCAATCCCCGGCACCTCCGCCAGCGCTTCCGCCGATCCGAAGCGGCCGTGCGCCGACCGCCACTGCACGATGCGCCCCGCCAGCGCCGGCCCGATCCCCGGCAGCGTGGCCAGCTCGTCCGCGGACGCCGTGTTCACGTCCACCACCCCGTCAGACGCCGCAGCGCCTCGCCGGGCCACTTTGTCCGGGGCACGATCCAAATCTGCTACCGGATCAGCCGGTTGGAAAGAGCGGCGCGCGGACGGGGCCGCCGGCGCGGGGCGAAGGCCCAGGTGCGGCGCCGCGTTCCGCAGCATGGCGGGCCCCACGCCGGGGACGGAGTCCAGGTCCGCCAGGGTGCGGAAGGGGCCGTGCGACGCCCGCCGCTCCACGATCCGCTCCGCCAGGGCGGGGCCCACCCCCGGCAGGCGGTCCAGCTCGTCCGACGAGGCCGAGTTGGGATCGATCCGCTCTCCCGGGGCCAGGGGGGCGCGGCGGCGCGCCGCTCGCTCCACCGAGTCTTCCACCTGCGCCGCAAGGCGCGACACACCCGCCTCCGCGCCGGGGGGGCCGGCCAGTTCCGCGGGCGCGGGGCCGCCCATCAGCACGCGCGCGGCGGCGCCGGCGGCCAGCAGCAGCGCCGCCACGCCCAGGGCCAGTCGTTCCTGCGGGGTGGCGGCCATGCTCAGCGCTCCGGGTCCGGGGGTTCGGCGTACAGGGCCGCCACGAGCGTTTGGCCCACGGCGGACAGCGTTTCGCGCTTCAGGAACTGCGGGCGGTCTTCCACGGAGTGCCAGCGCAGGTTCGCCGGCCCGTACTCCGGGTCGCGGATGATTACGGTGGGGATGCCGGCCGCGGCCAGCACCTCCGCCTGGCTGCGCAGGGGCCGCGCGCGCTCCGCCACGAAGAGCGTGTCGTGCCCCAGCCGGCGCGCCGCGTCCCAGACGCGCCCCGCTGCGGCGGAATCCGACGCGGGATCGCGGGGAAAGCGGGGCTCGTAGTCGCCCACGGCCTGCAGGACCACGGCGTAGCGGGCCCGGTACCCGGGCATGGACTGCACGAAGTGGCGCGTCCCCGCGAAGGCGGCGGTGTCCGCCACGTCGTCGCCGTCCGCGAACAGCAGGTCCACCCCCACGGACGGAGGCTGCTCCCGGAGCAGCTGCGCCAGCTCCAGCATCACGGCCACCCCGGACGCGTTCAGGTTGGCGCCGGGGACGGGGCGCCCGCGGTCCATGGCCCTCCGCGGACCCGCTCGCCTGCCGGCGCGTGTCCCGGTGCGCCACGATCAGCACCCGCTCCGCCGCGTCCGGGCGAAAGCGCGCCACGACGTTGGTCCACCGGACCGCCGCGCCGCCGTTGCCCGGCGCCGTGAACGGCTGCAGGAGCAGCGTGTCGGCGCGGCGGCCCAGCTCGCCGCGCAGCCACTCCAGCTGCCGGGCGTGCCCCCGGTGCCCCGCGTACCGCGGCCCGAAGGCAACCTGCTGCACCAGGTGCGACCACGCCCGGTCCGCCTGGAACTCCGGCGGGGGCGGTCGGTCGGCGCAGCCCGCCGCGGCCAGCAACAGCACCAGGGCGGGCGCGGCGGAACGGAGCGCGCCGCGAATCGGTATCAAGGCAAAAGGCCGGAAGTTTGATTTAGCGGACGGAATGGACAGCGCGGGTTGTTCCGCCCCGCCCCGCCGCCTATACTATGCGCCGCTGCTCACCCCCGGCAAGGCCCCATCGGCACGGATGAAGATCCTCACGCGGTACCTGATCCGGGCGCACCTGGGCCCGTTCCTGTTCTCCTTCATCGCCCTCACGGGGGTGATCCTCATCAACACCCTGGCGCGCCGCCTGGCGGACCTGGCGGGCAAGGGGCTGCCCCCGCGCGTCATCGCCGAGTTCTTCGGGCTGGCGCTGCCGGCCACGCTGGCGCTGACCTTTCCCATGGCCGTGCTGGTGGCCGTGCTCTTCACCTTCAGCACCCTCACGGCGGAGAACGAGATCACGGCGCTCAAGGCCAGCGGGGTGGACCTGCGCCGCCTGCTGGCGCCCCTGCTGGTGCTGGCCACCCTGCTCACGGGGGTGATGATCTGGTTCAACGACCGCGTGCTGCCGGAGAGCAACCACCGCTGGAGCCAGCTCATCGTGGACATCAGCCGCAAGACGCCCACGTTCCTGCTGGAGGAGCAGTCGCTCAACCGCATTTCGCCGCAGAACGGCGGCAAGGTGTACTACCTGCGCGCGGGCCGCATCGAGCCGGGCACCAACCGCATGTGGGACGTGCAGATCTTCGACGTGAGCGATCCCGGCACCCTGCACACCGTGTTCGCGGATTCCGGGCGCGCGTCGTTCACGGCGAGCGGCAAGGACATGATGCTGCAGCTGTTCGACGGGCACACCCGCGAGGTTTCCGCGGGCGAGCCGCAGAACTTTCGCCGCATCTACTTCAAGAAGCAGATCTTCGGCATCGCGGGCATCGGCAACCAGCTGGAGCGCAACGACCGGCCCGACGGCTACCGCGGCGACCGCGAGATGACCATCGGCATGCTGCAGGCGCAGATCGACACCGTTTCGCGCCAGCGCCGGGAAGAGTCCGCCAACCTGCGGCAGAGCGCCCTGGCGGACCTGGAGTTCGCCCTGGCGGGCGGCCGCGGCGCGGGGATCGAGGGCTCCGAGGGCACGGGGATCGAGGGCGCCGGCGCCGAGGGGCTGCCCGTGGAGGAGGGCAACGTGCGCACCCGCACCCGCCGCACGGCCGACATGCTGGGCAACGCACACCGGCAGCTGGGGCAGCTGGACGAGAGCATCCGCAACTTTTCGGTGGAGATCCACAAGAAGTACTCCATCGCCGTCGCGTCGCTCGTCTTCGTCATCGTGGGCGCGCCGCTGGCCCTGCGCTTTGGCGGCGGGGGGATCGGGATGGTGATCGCCACCAGCATGGCGGTGTTCTCGCTGTACTACGTGGGGCTCATCGGCGGCGAATCGCTGGCCGGCCGCGGCATCGTGACCCCCATCTTCGCCATGTGGGTCATGAACGCGGTGATGATGGTGGTGGGCTTGTTCGGCGTGGCCACGATGGGCAAGGAAACGTCCACGGCGCGCAGCAGCGCCTGGGATTCGCTGGTGCAGGCCCTCCGCGACGGGGCCGCCGCGCCCCTGGCCCGCCTGCGGAGGCGCCGGCCATGAAGCTCCTGGACCGCTACCTCATCCGCCAGTTCCTCACCACCTTCTTCATGCTGGTGATGGGGCTGCCGCTGCTGTTCATCATCGGCGACATCACCGACCACATCGACACCTACATGGACCGCGGCGTGCCCCTGGGCAAGATGGCGCTGGCGTACGTCTACCAGTTCCCCCTGTTCATGGTCTACGCGTTCCCCATCTCCGCCCTGGTGGCCACGGTCTTCACCATCGGCGGGATGACGCGGCACCAGGAAATCACGGCGTCCAAGGCCGGCGGCGTGAGCTTCTGGCGTTTGTTCGTCCCCATCTGGCTCCTGTCCATCGTGCTCAGCGCGGGGGCGTTCGGGCTCAGCGAGATCGTGCCGACGGCGCTGCGCAAGGCCGCCGTCCTGCGCGGGGAGCAGACGGAGACCACCAATACCGGCCCCCGCATCAACTTCGTCTTTCAGACGGAGCGCGAGGGCGTGCTCTCCGCGCGCCGCCTGGACGCCGCCACGGGCGAGCTCAGCGAGCTGGCCCTGGAGCGCAACGCCACGCCGAAGGCACCGGGAATGCACCTGATGGCGCGCCGCGCCCTGTGGGGGCAAAAGCGCGGCTGGCGGCTGGAGGACGGCTGGCGCCGCGAGCTGCGCGCGGACGGCACGGAGAAGGCGACCCGGTTCGACACGCTTTACGTCCCGGGGCTGGTGGAGACGCCCGAGGACCTGATGGCCGAGCCCCGTGAGCCCGAGCAGATGCGCTACGCCGAGATGACGCGCTTCATCGGCGCCATCGAGCGCTCCGGCGGCGACGCGGACCCGCTGCGGGTGGAGCAGGCGCAGAAGCTGGCCGTGCCGCTGGCGGTCATCGTGATCGTGCTCTTCGGGGCCCCGCTGGCCACCTCGTCCAACCGGGGCGGGGCCGCGTACGGCGTGGGCATCAGCCTGGGGATCACCATCATCTACATGCTGATGTTTCGCGTGGGCAAGGCGATCGGCAGCAGCGGCGCCATCGACCCGTTGCTGGCGGCGTGGGGGCCCAACCTGCTCTTCCTGGTCGCCGGCCTTGTCCTCATGGCCCGCGTGCGGACGTAGCGCGCGCGTCGCCAGGTGGAAAGAGCGCGCCGCGGGGCATCGACCCTGCGGCGCGCTTTGTTTTATTCAGGGCAGGATTCAGGCGGCGAGCCAGAGCCTGGCCGTTTCCTCCGTCCGCTCGATTTCGTGCCGCGACAGGCCGGCCCCCGCCAGGTGCTGCTCGACCAGATGCTCCGCCCGTGCCTTCAACGACCGGACCTCATCGTGATCAACCTTCATAGGCTCTCCTCTCGCGACGGGTCACCTCGCGCGCGCTGATCATGCGGATCACGTCTGCACGTTCCGTATATGCGACCAATCCGTATATGCGACCAATAGCAATCTGGAATCCACGGATCGCCCCATGGCGAGGTATCGCTGCCCCATGAAAGAATGGTAGTCGTCCTCGTAGACCAGCATCAGCGGATCGTCGAACACCGTCCGTGCTTCGGAAAACAGCACACCGTGCTTTCGAAAGTTGCTCTCTGCCTTTTTTGGATCCCACGCATACCGGTTTTCCATCCAGCAGGCCCACTGTCCAGTTTAAACATGAGTGTTTCGTCGCGCAATGCTCAGTGCGTCCCCAATTCGTCGACGCCTACCCCCAGGCGGGCGGCGAGGGTCTCGAGCGTACGGCGGTGGGGGGTGGTGATCTCGCCGCGCTCGATGCGGGCGATCTCCTTTTCGGAGATGCCGCCGAAGTCGCCGCGGCGCAGGCCGTGGGACAGCCGCAGCCGGCGCAGCGACGCGCCGAACGAGTCGTCGTGCTGCAGCTCGCGCTGCTTGGCGCGCTTGCGGTACGCCACGTCGTGGGCATAGAGAATGGCGTCGGTGGCCACCTCGTGCTCGCCGAAGGTGACCGTCTGGCCGTTGTCACATACGCCCAGCGACTCGAAGTCCAGGCGCACGCCGGGGCGGCGCTGGAACCAGGCGAACGGCACCACCACCGGCTCGAGGGTGCCGCGGTAGAGCACCACCAGGTCGTCGCACGGGCTGGCAAAGCCGCCAATGACCAGGTCGCCGCGCTCGGGGGCCGCCAGCACGTCCTTGAGCTCGTCGGGGGGCAGCAGCCGCATGCCCTGCCCCGGCGACACCACGAAGCGGAACACGAGGCTCAGGACCTCGCGCTCCATCCAGCTCATGCCGTTGAGCAGCAGCAGCCGGTGGTTGGCGCCGGAACGCGGCTTGTGGTGCGCCAGCGGGCACACCTGCGTGGCCTGGTCGGCGATCCAGATGACCGGCGCGCGCGCGGTGCTGGTGCGGTCGAAGGCGCCCAGCATGTCGTCGAACGACCGCAGCGGCTCGGCGGGAAAGTCGCCGCCGGCCCAGGCTTCGGTGCGCGTGTCGGCCACCAGGAGGATGTTCGGCATCATCGGTCGTCTTCCTTGGAGTAGACGGGGTTCTCCGGGTACATGGTGTTCCAGTTGCGGCGAAGCGCCTGCCGCTTGCTCCACGCGTGCTCCACCAGCCCGCGCGGCACCTCGGCGGGGTCCGGCTGCGCGTCGAGAAACGCACAGGTGCGCAGGCTCAGCCGCCACGCCTGCCGTCTGCGCAAAAAGGTGGCGTGCGGGGTCTCGTTTCGCTCGTCGTCCCGGATCTTCACTTTCCACCCCTGGCTCGCCCATTCGTCGGGCAGTGCGAGTGCAAACGCCATCGCGACCTCCTCCAATATATGTCCCTTTTGCAATTCACACAAGTACGGGACATATTCCGGCTAGTCCTGCCGGAGTGCTCCCGTCCGCACGGGGAGCATAGTGTTCACTTCTGAAGCGGAAAAGCCCCTCCCGCAACATTTTCCCGAGCTGGCGGCATGGGAGCGAGGTGCGCTCCGGAGGCGACTGGTACGGACCGCCCGAGTGTCGTAGAATGTGTGTGACACTGCCTCCGCCGTGTCAAAACGTCCCGCTCACCCATCTTCCCATGATGCGCCGACTCCTCCACCGCCGCCCGCTCCGGGCCCTCCTGCCCGGCCTCGCCGCCCTCGCGCTCGCCTTGCCGGCGGCCGCGCAGCAGACCGCAAAGCCGGTGTTGCACGGCCGGCACTGGATGGCCATCACGGGCAAGCCGCTGGCGGCCACGGCGGGGGCCATGACCTTTCAGCGGGGCGGCAACGCGGTGGACGCGGCGTGCGCCATGCTCGCGGCGGCGTCCACCATGTGGGACGTGCTGAGCTGGGGCGGCGAGACGCAGGCGCTCATCTACAATCCCCACACGGGCCAGGTGATCGGCATCAACGCGCTGGGCGTGGCTCCCACCGGCGCCACGCCCGAGCTGTACCGCTCGCGGGGGATGCCGTATCCGCCGGAGTACGGGCCCCTGGCCGCCGTCACGCCGGGGACGCCGGGCGGGCTGCTGGTTATGCTGTCGGAGTACGGGACGATGTCGCTGGCGCAGGTGCTGGGGCCCGCCATCGACATGGCGGACGGCTATCCCATCGAGGCGCAGACGGCGAACAGCATCCACGCCAACCGCGAGCGGCTGCGGCACTGGCCGTACTCGCGGGGCGTGATGCTTCCACACGCGGGGCAGGAGCGCGAGGCGCCGCGGGCGGGCGAGGTGTTCCGCCAGCCGGACCTGGCGCGCACGCTGCGGCAGCTGGTGGAGGCCGAGGCGCAGGCGCTGGCCCGCGGCGCCTCGCGCAAGGAGGCGATCATGGCCGCGTACGAGCGCTTCTACCGGGGTGACATCGCGCGGGAGCTCGTGCGCGGCGTGCAGGAGCAGGGCGGGCTCATCACCCTGGACGACCTGGCGCGGTGGCAGGTGCGCATCGAGGAGCCGGTGTGGACGGACTACCGCGGCGTCCGCGTCTACAAGCTCACCCATTGGACGCAGGGCCCAGCGATGCTGCAGTCGCTGAACATCCTGGAGAACTTCGACCTCAAGTCCATGGGCTACAACAGCTCGCGCTACCTCCACACGTTGTACCAGGCCATGAACCTGGCCTTTGCCGACCGCGACTTCTACTACGGCGATCCCTACGTCCCGCCGGAGGAGCCCATCCGCGGACTGCTTTCCAAGGAGTACGCCCGCGAGCGCAGCCGGCTCGTCAACGCGGACCGCAACGACCCGGCGATCGCGCCTGGCGACCCGTACCCGTTCCAGGGCGGAACCAATCCGTTCACCCGGTACCTGCGCGACTGGAACCGGCGCGGGCAGACGGGGGACAGCGTATCCGCCCCGCCGCGCGCGTCGCTGGACCTGGACGAAAGCTTCTACCTGGGCACCACCTCCGTGCAAGCGGCGGACGCGGAGGGGTGGGTGGTCAGCATCACCCCCAGCGGCGGATGGGTGCCGGCGGTAATCGCGGGCAACACGGGGATCGGGCTGAGCCAGCGGATGCAGAGCTTCGTTCTGGACCCGGCGGAGGGGCCGTACAACGTGCTGCGCCCGGGGCAGTACCCGCGCGTCACGCTCACGCCGTCCATGGCCCTACGCGACGGCAAGCCGTACCTCTCGTTCGCCGTGCAGGGCGGCGACTCGCAGGACCAGAACCTCCTGCAGTTCTTTTTGAACGTCCACGAGTTCGGGATGAACGTGCAGCAGGCGGTCGAGGCACCCAACATGAACAGCTTCCAGATGCGCAGCAGCTTCGGCGGGCACGAGTCGCGGCCGGGACGCATGCTGCTGGCGGAGTCGGTGCCGGACTGGACCCGCACGGAGCTGCGGCGGATGGGCTACGACCTGACGTTCGAAGCCCGGACTTCCGGCCCCATCAACGCCATCTTCTTCGACCGCGAGCACGGCACGTTCTGGGGCGGCAGCAGCCACCACGGCGAGGACTACGGCATCGCATGGTGATGGAGGAAAGTGAGTGCGTGAGTGCGTGAGTGCGAAAGTGCGAAAGTGCGAAAGTGCGAAAGTGCGAAAGAGAGTCCGGCGCGAATGCTGCTCCTCGGGATCAACCCACTACCGCACTTACGCACTCACGCACTTTTCTCATGGGCGAGCTGGTGGCGATCTGGATCAAGCGCGCGCATCGAGGCGTGATGGACGCCGCGTTGCAGGGGACGCTGGTCGCCGGGCGCGGGCTGGTAGGCAGCGCGGACCAGGGACGCCGCCGCCAGGTGACGCTCATCGAAGAAGAGGCGTGGCAGCGGCTGATGGAGGGGCTCAGCGGCACCGCGCCACCCGCCGCGCGGCGGGCCAACCTCCTGCTGCGCGGCATCCGCCTGCGCGGCACACGAGAGCGGGTGCTGCGCATCGGCGCGTGCCGCGTGCGGATTCGCGGGGAGACCCGGCCCTGCGAGCGGATGGACGAGGTACTCCCCGGGCTGCAGGCCGCCATGCGCGAAGACCCGTGGAGCGGCGGCGCCTTTGCCGAGGTGCTGGACGACGGCGAGATCCGCGTCGGCGATTCCGTGGCGTGGGAGGACGAGGGCGGCTGATGGGCGGACGGGCGTGGAAGGAACCAGCGGCGGACGCGGAGCACTTCGCGTCCGCCGCTTCGTTGGGCACGCGGGCAGCGGAAGGAACAGGCGGTGTCATGCGTAACGCTTTGCGTGAGGTCGCTTTGCGTGCTTCCGGAAGGGCACGGGGATTGCTCCGGTTCCGGGCCCAACTTTTCACCCGGGAGGGGATGCAATGCAGAAACCGATGAACGGCCGGATGCATGGGATGATGGACTACGCCACGGTGGCCGCGACGGCGGCGGCCCCGCGCGCGCTGGGCTTTCCGAAGACCGCGGAGAACCTGGCGTACGGCTTGGCCGCGGGATACCTGGGGCTGTCTCTGATGACGGACTACCCGCTCAGCGCCAAGCGGATGGTGCCGTTCAAGGGCCACGGAGCGGCGGAGGTCGCCATCGGGATGGCGCTGCCGTTCCTGCCCTGGGTGCTGGGCTTCGCGGAGAACCGCCGCGCCCGCGACTTCTTCCTGGGCCTGACGGCGCTCACGGCCGCGACGGCGCTGCTCACCGACTGGAACGCGCCCGATGCGGACCTGGAGCACCCCGGCTTCGAGCTGCCGCTGACCCGGTCGCGCAGCGACGCACGCGAGCTGGCCATGGTCTGACGGGTAGGGACTGGCCCGCCGGTCACCTGGACGCGAGAGGGGTTCCCCGTGCGGGAACCTCTCTCGCGCATTTCAAGAAACGCGGCGTCCTGGAACATGCCGTCCTGTTCGTATAAATTGCGCCTGCAAAAGGAGATAAGGAAACCATCGCACTTGACTTGACCGGCACAATTCGGCATTGTTCCTGGTTGCCACCGCCGCGATTGTCCTCCTGCGGCACCACGCCTCCTCCTGATGAATCCCATGCCACTTCAGCTTTTCCGGGCCCGTACGGCGGGCGTGCTTCTGGCGGCCGTGTTTGCCGCCTCGTGCGCGGACTCGCCTTCGCAGACCGCCGGGCCCCGCATCACCGCCAAGCTGGAGATCGTCGCGGGCAACGGGCAGACGGGCGCCCCGGGCGAGGAGCTGGCGAACCCGGTGACCGTGCGTGCCCTGGATTCCATCGGGCAGCCCGTCCCCGGGCAGATCATCAACTTCCGCGTGGTGCAGGGCGGCGGCTCGGTCTTCGCCGGCGCCAACGTGACGGACGCCAACGGCATGGCGCTGGAATACTGGACGCTCGGGCCCAGGGCCGGCGACGCCCAGACGCTCGAGGCGCGCGCCGTGGACAACGCCACGGGCGCCAAGATCGTGTTCGGCACCTTTACGGCGACGTCGGTGGGAAGCACGCCGGGGTGGATCCAGATCGGCAGCCTTCCCGAAATGGGCGCCGTGGGCCAGACGGTGGCCAATCCCATTGACGCGATCGTGCGCGACGCGTTCCAGAACGCGGTGGCCAACGCGCAGGTCACGTGGACCGTCTTCCAGGGCAACGGCCGGTTCACCAACGCGGCGGGGGTGCACGGCAGCACCGCGGTCTCGACCACCAACGCGCAGGGCGTCGCCACCATCAAGTTCACGCCGGGCACCACGGCGGGGATCAACGCCATCCGGGCCACGGCGGGATCGGTGCAGGATGCCGACAGCATGGTCGGGCTGGCCGGCGTGCCGGTGCGCTTCACCATCAGCCCGTCGTCGCTGACGCTCCCCGTGAACGGCACGGGCAAGTTCACGGGCTTTGGCTACGACCGCTGGAACAACCAGACCGTCCAGCGGCCCACCTGGCGGTCTTTGGACGCCGGGATCGTGACCGTGCTGAGCCCCACCTCCACGCGCGCGGACAGCGTCGCCACGGTGCGCGGCAACGCGGTGGGCACCGGGCGCGTGGTGGGCCAGTTCAACACGGGCAGCAAGGTCTACGCGGACACCGCCGAAGTGACCGTGCAGTAGCACGCCGGTTCGCCGGCGATGGATGCGAGGGGCGGCCCACCGGGCCGCCCCTCGCTCGTTTGCACGGCCGACGGAGGTGCAGCCGCCTCAGCGGCGTTGCCGATCGCGTTCGGGATGCCGTTGTGACGGCGTGTGAAATGCCGGCGGCGGTCTGCCCGAAGGCGGGGCGTCCGTTGCCGTTGCGTGAGGGATGCGCGCCCGCAGGGCCGAGAGCCCTGAGCGGGCGGCACAGCAGTATCGTGCCGGCCGCGCAGGGGGCTCGGCGCCGTTGGCAACGGTTGTATCGTTCCCTACGGCGCGCGCAGCCCGACCCGGAGCGCAGCGGAGGGGCACGCCCGCACCCGCCGTTGCCGTAAACTCAGCGTACAAACGAACCGGGGCTCCTCACCACGAGGAGCCCCGGCCGTCATCCGTCATCCGTATGCCAGCCAGCCCTACTGGTACTGGATGTAGAGCGGCTCCGGCCACAGCCCCAGCAGGTCCTGCGGCGTGGTGAGCGGGTCGCCCTTCTTGGTGTCGTTGTGGTAGAAGTTCTTCCACCCCGTGTACTGCGCCGGGTGCCGCACGACGTAGTCGCGGTACGAGTCGTACTTGAGCCAGGGCGCGCCCCAGCCGTCCATGTGCATCACCAGCTGCACCTCGGGGCGCAGGCGTACGTTCTCCACGTCCGGCACCATCCCGCGGGTAAAGCGGTGGATGATGAGCACCTTGGGCGGCAGGTTGTTCTGCTGCACGATCTGCGTCATCCGGTCCATCACCCAGTTGATGTCGGCCGCGTACATGGTCCCGATCTTGGCGCCGGGACGCGTTCCGCCCCGCATGTAGAACTCGGGATCCACGGCGAAGTGCACGTCGGGGCGCTTCAGGAACTCGTCGAAGCGCGGCATGATGTTGCGGATGTCGTCGGTGCCCACCTGCACGTCGAGGAACAGGATGCCGTTGATGGACTTGGCCATCTGGTGGATGGAGTCCACCACGGCGTCCCGGATCTGCGTGCGGTAGTGGCCCGACGGACCAGGGTCGCCCTGCGCCACGACGGCGATCAGGTGCAGGCCGGGGACCACCGGCGTGCCCGGGTCGGCCTGCTTCCACTGGTCTGCCTGGCGCTGCAGGCGCTGCAGCATATCCTCACGCGGATACTGGCCCAGCGCGCCCATCTTGGTGGAGGCGGGGTTGCCGTAGTACACGATGATGCGGTTGCACGGCAGGATGGACCCGTCGCGGAACTCCGGCATCTGCGGGTACCACTTCTGCTCCTTGGCGAAGATCGGGTTCTTGCCCGCGCCGGGGCGCTTGGCCGCGGAGTCCGCCTGCAGCGCGCTGGCCGCGGAGTCCAGCCGCGTCTGGCGCCGCTGGTGGCACTGCGTGGCCTCGGCCGCCGCGTTGCCAAAGGCGAACTTGGGCGCGGGCGCCGCCGCGGGGGCCGCGCCCTTGGCCGTGCCGCCCTTGGCGGCCGAATCGCCGGGGGCCCGGGCAGTGCCCTTGTCTTCGGTGCCGGCATCGCCGCTGCACGCGGCCATCGCCACGACGGCGATCAGGGCAAGGGGGGGTCGGATCGAACGGTACACGTCAGCACCTCGTCGGTTTTCAATGGGAGACAGCATCCGCCGCGTCTCACTACAAAAGCCGGGCCTGCGCGCAAACGTGTCCGCCAAACGATGTTCGGTGCGTCAGGGCCGGACCGGGTGGCCGCGCCCCGCCAGGTAGCGGCGGGCCTCGGCCAGCGTGTACTCGCCGAAGTGGAAGATCGATGCCGCCAGCACCGCGTGCGCCCCCGCCGCCAGCGCCGAATCCAGGTGCTCCAGCGCCCCCGCGCCCCCGGACGCGATGACGGGAATGCGCACCTGCCCGGTGACGGCGTTCAGCAGGGGCAGGTCGTAGCCGTCGCGCGTTCCGTCCCGGTCCATGGAGGTCAGCAGGATCTCACCGGCGCCCAGGGCCTCTGCCCGCCGCGCCCACTCCACGGCGTCCACGCCGGTGGGCGTCCGGCCGCCGTGGGTGTAGACCTCCCAGCCGCTGGGGGCGGATTCCGTCCGCCGCGCGTCGATGGCCACCACCACGCACTGCGATCCAAAGTGGTCCGCCGCGCGCCGCACCAGGTCCGGGTCCGCGAGCGCGGCGGTGTTCACGGCCACCTTGTCGGCCCCGGCGCCCAGGATGGCATTGAAGTCGTCCACGGAGCGGATGCCGCCGCCGACCGTGAAAGGGATGAAGATGCTGTCCGCCGTGCGCCGGATGACGTCCAGCATGGACGCGCGCCCCTCGTGGCTGGCGGTGATGTCCAGCAAGCACAGCTCGTCCGCCCGCTCGGCGTCGTAGCGCATGGCCTGCTCCACGGGGTCGCCCGCGTCGCGCAGCCCCACGAACTGGATCCCTTTCACCACCCGCCCGTCCTTTACGTCCAGGCAGGGGATGATGCGCTTGGCCAGGCTCATCCCAGCATCTCCAGCCGCCGGCGCATGCCGTCCGTCAGCCAGCCGCGGTACACGGACTCCACGGGCCCGTTCAACACCAGGCTCCAGTCGTCGCGCACGTGCACGTGCAGGGATCCGCCGGGCATGCGCACGGTCACCTGCCGCTCGCTCACCATCCCCCGCCGCACGGCCGCGGCGGCGATGGCGCAGGCGCTGGATCCCGACGCCCGCGTCTCCCCCGCCCCGCGCTCCCACACCCACGCGTCCACCGCGTCCGGCTCCGCGGGGACGGCGAACTGCACGTTCACTCCCCGCGCGAACGCCGTGTGCGTGCTGATCTGCGGGGCACGCCGGCGCAGGCTCTCCACGTCCAGCTCGTCCTGGAAGACGACGCAGTGCGGGTTGCCCACGGACACGGTGTTGATGTGCACCACGTCGCCCGAGGCCAACTCCAGCGGCTCGTTGTCCGTCTCGCGGTCGGGACCGGCGAGGCCCACGTCGGCGCTGTGGAAGGTGGCGGTGCCCATCTCCACCTCCACGGCCATCACGCCGTCGTCGGACAGGTTCTTGATCTCCATCCGCACGGTGCCGCCGGGCGTCTCCACGGTGAACGGGGCGCGCAGGTCCACGTCGCCCTGCTCCAGCAGGTACGCGGCAAAGATGCGCAGGCCGTTGCCGCTCTTCTCGGCCTCGCTGCCGTCGGGGTTGAAGATGCGCACGCCGAAATCCGCCCCCGTGGACGGCACGCGGGCCAGGACGCCGTCCGATCCCACGCCGTTGTGCCGGTCGCAGATCAGCCGCACGGCCAGCGGCGTGAGCTCCAGCCCCAGCGCCTCCATCTCCAGCGCAATGTAGTCGTTGCCGAGCCCGTGGCCCTTGAAGAAGTCAGTCATCCGAATCCGGCCAGGGGTTGAATACGGGGACGCCGCGATCCACGAAATCCCGCTCGTTGCGTGTGACGATGGTGAGGCCGTGTACCTCGGCCGTGGCGAGCAGCAACCCGTCCACGATCGGAAGAACGCGGCCACGCTGATCAGCCGCCGCGAAACGTCCCCATGTCAGCGCGATATCCTTGCTCACGGAAAGCACCCGGCCGCGGAACTGCTCCCGCATGGTGACCTTGAACCATTGCTCCAGCACTGTGCGGTGGCTTCCGTGCGCCAGCAGATCCAGGCCTTTGCGCACCTCGCCAAGGGAGAGCGTGCTGATCGCGAGCGCCTCCCGCGGTTGTGACTCGGCCCACCGCATCACCTTGCGGTTCGGACGGGGCTTCATCGGCTCGGAGAACACGTTCGTGTCGATGAGATAGCGCACGGGTCACCGGCCGATCCTGCACGCGCGGTCCCATTCTTCGGGCGAGATCTCACCGGCCGCCATCGCCGCGGCGAGCGGCGACGTCCGCATGAACTCGACGAAGCCCATCGGCTCCCGCTCCGGCGTATCATCGCTGTCGCTGATATCCGATTCAGAAAGACCTGCATCGGCCAGGAGACGCTCGAAGTCGTGCGCGCTGAGCACGACCGCGTCCCCGTCCGGCCCGGCCACCCGCTGCGGGCCACATCTCTCCGCCCGGCGCAGGACCTCGCCGAGGCACTGCTGCGCCTCTGCCAGCTTCCAATCCTTCATGCACCCTCCCGCGAACCGTGTGGCTCTCCCGCTGTCAAATCGAACGCTATAAACAAGCCGCGAAGCGCGCAACGATACGCGATCCGCCAGCGCTCAGCAGAAAATCCGGACGCTGGCTCCAGGGGAGCGGCGGTCATACGGAACCCGCATCAGCCCGAATCCAAGCGTTTCCCGGCGCGGGGATCGCCGCGCGGCACCGTTCATCCCGCCCGTCTCATAGCTCCGCAGGAGGCGCCGCCACTCGTCGTAGCGCTGGCGGAGAAGGACGACGGGATTCGCGCCGCCCTCCGCCTGGCCGTTGACGTACAGGCGCAGGTGCTGCGCGTCGCGGCGGTCGTCCGGGCCGGCGACGATCAGGAACGCGGAAAGCGCCGTCTGCCCGGGGCAGCGCGCGTCGCCGCCGGCTGCGGCGCCCGCTTCGAGCGCCAGCAGCAGGCGGTCGGCCAGCGTCAGCGCGGAATCGGCCGCGGCGGCGCGGAAGGCGGCCATGGCATCCGCCACCACCCGCGGGCCCGTGAGGATGTTGCCCTGCACGGACACATCCGCATCCACCTCGTGCCCGCGCCACGCATCCGTCTCCGCGCCGGTGTATGCGGCGGGCGGATGGCCCAGCGCCGCCACGCCGTACTGCTGCATGGCATAGACGGGATCGAACACCGAATCCGTCACCGTGCGCACGATCTCGGCCGGGGAGGCGCCGGCCCGCAGCATCTCCATCCCGTGCCGCCGCGCGGCGCCGTTGGTCAGGGCCTGCGCCGCGATCACGCCGCGCCCCGGAACGACGCCGGCGATCCCCATCACGTTGGGCGTGCAGGACGCACCCGCGATCCCCACCTCGCGGGTCCGCGGATCCACCGCCGTCACGGACCACGTGGCGGACGCGGGCCGCGGCAGGGCCAGCAGCGCGGCGAGGAGAACGGCGGCACGTCGCATCTGCAACTGCGGGTTACAGGGTACAGGGGACAGGTTATGGCCTGCAACTGCGAACGGCCCCACATCCTGCGGGGTTCACGTTCGACCGGATTCCGACCGCCGCACGGATCCACTTCCGCACTCACGCACCCACGCACCCACGCACCCACTTCGTTCCCTACAGCCGGGCGAAGTTGCCCAGGATGCGCCGGCCGTCTTCCTGGCTCTTCTCGGGGTGAAACTGGATGCCCCACACGTTGTCGCGGCCCACGATGGACGCGAACGATGCATCGTAGCGGCAGCGGCCCAGCACGGCGTCGTTGTCGTCTTCCAGCACGGCGTACGAGTGCACGTGGTAGAAGTAGCGCGGCTCCGGCCCGGCCACCCGCGCCAGCACGGGGTCGAACTCCGCGCGGCCCTTGAACTCCACCGTGTTCCATCCCACGTGCGGCAGGGGCAGGTCCGTGGGGATGCGGCGCACCGTGCCGGGGAGCAGCCCCAGCCCCGCCACGCCCGGCGCCTCGTCGCTGCCGTCGTACAGCAGCTGCATCCCCACGCAGATGCCGATGAACGGGCGCCCGGCGGCCACGTGGCCGCGCACGGCGTCCGCCAGCCCCGTCTCCCGCAGCCGCGTCATGCACTGGCCGAAGTGGCCCTGGCCGGGGAGCACCAGACGGTCGGCCGCGCGCGCGATGGCGGGATCGGCCGTGAGCACGACGTCCGCACCCTCGTGCTCGAATGCCTTGGCCACGGAGCGCAGGTTGCCAGCGCCGTAATCCAGCAGGACGACCCTTCCCGCCCCAGGATTCGCCGTCACAGGGCGCCCTTGGTGGAGGGTACGACGTCCGCGCGGCGCGGGTCGATGGCCGTGGCGGCGTCCAGCGCACGGGCGGCGGCCTTGAAGGTCGCTTCCACGATGTGATGCGCGTTGTCGCCGCGCAGGCCGTCCAGGTGCAGCGTGATGCGCGCCTCCATGGCGAACGCGCGCCAGAACTCCGCCGCCAGCGCCGTGTCGAACTGGCCGATCATGGGCTGGCCGGCGGGTAGGGGCACGGCCCAGTGGATGAACGGCCGGCCGGACACGTCCACCACGGCGCGCGTCAGGGCCTCGTCCAGGGGCACGGTGGCGTCGGCGTAGCGGACGATGCCGCGCTTGTCGCCCAGCGCGTCCAGGAAGGCGCCGCCCAGCACGATTCCCACGTCCTCCACCGTGTGGTGCGCGTCGATGTGCAGGTCGCCCGCGCACTCCACGTCCAGGTCGAACATGCCGTGCCGCGCCAGGGCGTCCAGCATGTGGTCGAAGAAGCCGATCCCCGTGCGCACCGACACCTGGCCCGTGCCGTCCAGGCCCACGCGGACGCGGATCTCCGTTTCGCGCGTGCTGCGCGACCGCTCGCCTGTGCGGCTCATCCCGTGGCCTCGCGCATGATCGTCCGCAATCCATCCAGGAACACGTCGTTTTCCTCCCGCGTGCCCGCGTTCACCCGCAGGCAGCGCTCCAGCAGGGGATACTTGCTCACGTCGCGCACGAGCACGCCGTACTCCGCCAGCAGCCGGTCGAACAGCTGGACGTGGGTGACGGCGGGCGCCTCCACGCGAAAGAGGATGAAGTTGGCCGCCGTGGGATACACGCGCAGGCCGGGGATCGCCTGCATCTCCGCCAGCATGCGGTCGCGCTCCCCGGCGATCGCCAGCACCAGGTCGTGCATCACCTCGCGGCTGCGCAGCACCTCGGCGGCGGCCACCTCGGTAAAGAAGTTGATGTTGTACGGCAGCTTGGCCTTGTTCACCTCGGCCGTGAGCGCGGGGTGGCAGAGCATGTACCCCGCGCGCAGCCCCGCCATCGCCATCGCCTTGCTGAACGTGCGCAGGACCACCAGGCGCGGCCGGGCATCCAGCAGCGGAATGGCGTCGTATCCGCCGAATTCCACGTACGCCTGGTCCAGCAGGATGAGCGCCTCCGTCTCGTCGTGCACGCGCTCGATCTCGGCGCGGGTGAGCGCGGCGCCCGTCGGGTTGTTCGGCGAGCAGAGTACGATGACGGCCGCCTGAGAATCCACCGCGGCGCGGATGATGGCCTCCACGTCAAAGGCGAGCTCGTCGTCCAGCGGCACGGAAACGACGGTGCCGCCGTTCACCTCCGTCATCAGCCGGTACAGCGTGAACGTCGGTTCGGGGATGACGACGGACACGCCGGGGCCCACGACCACGGCCAGGATGGACTGGATGAGCTCGTTGGAGCCGTTGGCCACCAGCACGCCGTCCGCCGGCCAGCGCGTGGCCTCGCTGACGGCCTGGATGAAGTTGGCCGCGACGAACGGCGGATACCGGTTCCACGGGCGGTCGGCCAGGGTCGCGTGGATGCGGTCCTTGATGGCCTGCGGCACGTCGAACGGGCTCTCGTTCTGGTTGAGCTTGATGTGCGGCTCGTACGGCTTGAGCGTGTACGCGCCCAGCGTCCGCACCGACGGCTTTACGTGCCGCAGGGCGGATTCGATCGATTCCATCACGGGTTGATCCACTGTATCGCTCACGTCTGCTCTTCGTTCGTTCAATCGGGCTCGCGCCGGACGCCCCCACCCGCTCGTTCCTCGCGACCTCCCTCAAAAAAACCCGGGGGAGGTGGGATGTCGTTCGTACACCGAAGCGGGCACTGTGCACCGGCGGGGTGTGCCCCCTCCCCCCGTCCCCCTCCCCCGCTTCGCGGGCAGGAGGGGGAGAACGTCACTGCAGCGACAGCTTGCTTCGCGACGGCACTGTTTCGTCCAATCTCCCTCCCCCACGCAGTTTGTGGGGGAGGGTCGGGGAGGGGGGCGCTCCGCCTCCGCGCCGCATCCACATTGGTGCGCGGCCGTCGAATCCGTACATCCCTCGAACGAACGACGGCGGGCGCAATGACTGCGCCCGCCGTCGGCAACCCACGACCCGGCGGGCGGCGCGGCTACCGCTCCACGTGGATGATCTGGTCGCGGCGCGTGCCCACGGACACGTACCACACGGGCGTTTCCGTGAGCTCCTCGATGCGCTCCAGGTACCGCCGCGCGTTCTCCGGCAGCTCGTCCCACGTGCGCGCGCCGGCCGTGGACGTCTTCCATCCCGGCATCGTCTCGTACACGGGCTCGGCCGCGGCCAGGAGGCCCAGGTCGCCGGGGAAGTCGTCCAGCTCCTGCCCTTCGGCGCGGTAGCTGACGGCGATGCTCAGCTCGTCCAGCGTATCCAGCACGTCCATCTTGGTGACGGCCAGCCCCGTGAGGCCGTTGACGCGCGCCGCGTAGCGCACGACGACGGCGTCGAACCAGCCGCAGCGGCGCGGGCGGCCCGTGGTGGCGCCGTACTCGCCGCCCAGCTCGCGGACGCGCTCCTGCATGGGCGAAGGCAGCTCCGTGGGAAGCGGGCCCTCGCCCACGCGCGTCGTGTACGCCTTGACCACGCCGATCACGTCGTCCACGCGGGTGGGGCCAATGCCCACGCCCAGCGCGGCGCCGCCCGCCGTGGTGTTGGACGAGGTCACGTACGGGTACGTGCCGTGGTCCACGTCCAGCAGCGCGCCCTGGGCACCCTCCAGCAGCACGCGCTGCCCGGCGCGCAGGGCGTCGTGGATGACGCGCCCCGTATCCACCGAGATGGCCAGCAGCCGGTCGCGGATGGACATCACCTCGGCCACCAGCGCATCGGCGTCCACCCGCTCGTCGCTTTCCAGCAGCGTGAGGCGCTGGTTCACGCGGGCGGCGGCGTTGCGCAGCTGCTCCTCGGCGCGGACGCGGTCGCGCAGGTCGGCCAGGCGGATTCCCTGGCGCGCCACCTTGTCCTCGTACGCCGGGCCGATCCCCCGCCCCGTCGTGCCGATCTTGCCGGAGCCGCGGCTGGCCTCCTGCGCGCGGTCCCACGTCTTGTGGTAGCTCAGCAGCAGGTGCGCGCGGCCGCTCACGCCCACGCGCCCTTCGGCGTCGATGCCGCGCGCGGTCAGGGCGTCCAGCTCGTGGAAGAACTGGAACGGGTCGAACACCACGCCGTTGCCCAGCAGGCAGCGGCGCCGCGGGTGCAGGATCCCCGAGGGGATCTGGTGCAGGATGAACTCCTCCTCACCCACGTGCACCGTGTGGCCGGCGTTGCTGCCGCCCTGGTAGCGTGCGACGATGTCCACCTGGTCGGCGAGCACGTCCACGATCTTGCCCTTTCCCTCGTCGCCCCACTGCGAGCCGACGATCACCACGCACTGGCTCTTCCTGTCCCTCATCGCTCCGCTCGTCCGTCCGCCCGTGCAACCCACAACGAAAGCGCGGTCCCGACCACAAGGGTGGGACCGCGCGCTGACGTATCCTAGGCGCAATCTGCGCCGCCGCGGGGCGGGTGTCAACGGGGCACGGCGAGCGCCGCGCCTACTCGTCGAAAAGGTCCTGGCCCGTTCTCGTTTCGCGCGGGGCAGGCTCCATCCGCCGCCTCCATCTCGTCGAAGAGCGCGTCCACGCGGGTGTACCGCAATAGCGCCTGGACATCTCCGGCCGCCTGCAGTGCCTGCCGGGTAGTCGCATTCAGGATCCCGCAGTTCGGTGGAATCCCTTCGGCAGCGTCAATGGCATGGTCGCGCATTTCCTCCATCCGCCCAACCTCAGTCCTCCAGCGGGACGACGAACTCGGGGGACTGCTCCTCCCAGAGGTTCTCCGCGCTCGTGCCGATGCGGACGGTCATCCGGTAGCGTCCGGATGCCGGCAGCGGGATGGAGCCCTCGTAGCGGCCCCCCGGCGCAACCTCGATGGGCGGAGTGACGATGGCGGCGCACGCAATCCCGTACGACGCGACCGCCCAGCCGCCGTTCTCCCGCCGCTCCAGGCGCGGCAGCACCTGCTGGCCGCAGTGGTCGGCGATGTAGACGGTGCGCGAGGTCGGGTTCTCCACCTGGACGTCGGCCGCCCATCCCGACGGCGCCGCCGGCGACGGCCGCGGATCAACGTCGAGCCGGACGCTTCCGGGGCCAAGCCCCGCCGGATCGCCCGAACAGGCGGCGAGCAGGATCAGCGGAAGGTAGTGACGGAGACGCATGGGCCGGAGGAGAGGGTCGGAGGATGAGTCTACCCGCGCTTCTCGTAGCAACGTGCGAATGGGCCGCACTGCGACAGGGCCTCCGGACCGACGGCACGGTCCCGCGCCCGGGAGGGAAGGGCCGGGCCGGCGGCGCGGCAGCTCATACCACGTCCAGTGATTTCCTGAAGCAGGGGTGGAAATCCCAATCACGCGGAGGATGCAGAAGAATCAAAGAGAGGACGCGGAGATCTCCACCGGGTTTCCTCTGCGTCCTCATCTTTTTTTACCTCTGCGCCCTCTGCGTGAAACACGATGGTTGGGTGCACACGGAACTATGGAATCGGTATCACACGCGGCGGGGGCGGGCCCGCGCGTACTCCCGGGGTACGTCCGTGTCCGGGGAAGCGTCGTCTGGCCGCAGCAGCCGGTTCACCGCCCCGAGCAGTTCCCTGGGGTCCACGGGCTTCATGAGGAACACGTCCGCGCCCGCGCTGCGCGCCCGCACCTGGTCGTGCTCGAACACGTGCACCGTGCAGACGATCAGGGGAATGGCCTCGGTGGCCGGATCGTCGCTCAGCTCGTCCATCACGCCGAAGCCGGGGACGTCGGGCAGGCCGATGTCCACCACGACCGCGTCCGGCAGCAGCGCGCGCGCCTGGCGCAGGCCGTCGGCCCCGTTCCGCGCCGTCGCGACCTGGTAGCCGCCGTAGCGCAAAATGGTTTCGAAGATGTCGAGGCTCGCCGGATCGTCCTCGACGATCAGCACGGTCTTGCTTTGCAACGCTGCTCTCAAAGACGGGGGACCACGCGCAGCGCGGTGGATGGACCTGCAAGGGGTTGGGCAGTTCAGGACCCCGCGGAGGGGCGCGGGTTCCCTTCCGGCGCATCGAAACGATCTCTTTCAACCGGCAATTCTCTGCTACGGGGGGAGGGGGACGGCGATTCGCGAGCCGGCGCCACGCGGTCCGCCCCCTATGCCAGGGCCATGGGATGATTATCTTGTGTCCGCACGCGTCATCCGCCCCCGCACTCCAGCCGCACCCCGATGCATCATCCGCGCATTTCGCTCCTCGCCGCCGCGCTGCTCGCGCTGGCCGCGCCGCTCGCCGCGCAGCACGCCGACGGGCACGCCGCCGCCGCGCCGGACAGCGCGCGCCCGCCGCTGTACACGGAGGCGCTGGGCCCCTTCACCTGGCCCGTGACGACGGCGTCCACCGGGGCGCAGGCGTACTTCGACCAGGGCGTAAAGCTCATGTACGCCTACGCCCGGGCCCACGCGCGCCCCTCGTTTGCCGAGGCGCGGCGGCTGGACCCGCAGTGCGCCATGTGCTGGTGGGGCGAGGCGTGGTCCATGGGCGCCTACCTGAACGGCGGGATGAACGATGCGGACGCGCCCGCCGCCCACGCCGCCGCGCAGCACGCGCGCATGCTGGCCGCGGACCGCGGCTCGCCGCTGGAGCGCGCGCTCACGGCGGCGCTCGCGGCCCGCTACCGCCCGGAGCACGGGCCCGGCGTGCGGCGGCAGCTGGATTCCGCCTACGTGCGGGCCATGGAGGTCGTGTACGCGCGCTTCCCGAACGACCTGCAGGTGGCCACGCTGTACGCGGACGCCATGATGCTGCTGGAACCCCGCCGCGGGCGGTGGTCGCTGGACAAGCCGTCCGTGCGGACCATCCACGCCGTGCTGGAGCGCGGGCTGGCGGCGAACATCAGCCATTCGGGCGTGTGCCACGCGTACATCCACGCGTCGGAGACGACGGCCCGGGCGGCTGAGGCGCAGCGGTGCGCGGACCTGCTGGTGAACGCCATGCCCGGCGCCAGCCACCTGAACCACATGCCGTCGCACACGTACAACCGCGTGGGGCGCTGGGCGGACGCGGTGAACTCCAACGTGATCGCGTGGCGGTCGGACCAGCGCGCGGCGCAGGGGCAGGCCATCAGCATCTACCCCGGCCACAACGTGCACATGCTGCTCTTCGCCGCGTCCATGGACGGGCAGGAGGCGCAGGCCGTGGATGCCGCGGACGCGTGGGGCCCGCTCAACCCGGGCACGGACGGCGGGTCGCTGCGGTCGCTCGTCCGCGTACGCTTTGGGCGATGGGACGAGGTGCTGGCGATCACGGACGCCCCGGCGCACCCCATCCACCAGGGGATGTGGGCCTTTGCGCGGGGTGTGGCGCACATGCGAAAGGGCGCCCGCGACAGCGCGAACGCGTACCTGGCGCGCGTGGATTCGCTCGCGATGAACGCGGGGCCGGCCACCTTCCGCACGCACGGGGCGCCGGTGCTGCTGGGGGTGCTGGGCGACATCCTGCGCGGCGAGATGTTCCTGGCCGACGGCCGCCCCGACCAGGCCCTGGTCGCGCTGGAGATCGCCGTGGCGCTGGAAGATGCGCTGCAGTACGACGAGCCGGAGCCGCTGCCGTTCGCCGCGCGCGACTGGCTGGGTGCGGCGCTGCTGGAGATGGGGCGCGCGGCGGATGCGGAGCGGGTGTACCGTGCCGCGCTGGACGACCGGCCGCACAACGGGTGGAGCCTGTTCGGGCTGGAGAAGGCGCTCCGCGCGCAGGGTAGGACGGCGGATGCGGACGATGCCCTCGCCCGCTTCCGGCAGGCCTGGACCCGGTCGCGGGCGGCACTGACGAGCTCGCGGTTCTGATCTGCGGGCCGGAGCGGATCCTGATTCTGGTGAATGGGTCGGCCGATCGGATACGGGATCACGTGGGGTCGCACCGGATCGAATTGGCGGATTGGCAACATCGGGCGCGGCAGGGTGTTGGGAGCGCGGCGGGTAGCCGGAGCGAATGAATTCGCGGCTACGACTTCACGCTGTCGGCCTGCGCCGACACCAACGACACGGCCGCGCGTCTGACGACGCGCGGCCGTTTTCGTGTTCGCGATCTCCGCGCAAAGTGCCGGTCTTCAGGGTAGCCCGCGCCGTCCATCCACGTCCCCGTCAGCGGAACGCCTCGCGGCTGGCGGGCTGGAGGAGGAGGGCGAGGGCGGCGCTCGTCACCAGCAGCGACGCGGCGAGGAAGGCCGCGGAGAATCCGGGGAGCGGCAGTTCGTCCCATGCGCCCATCCGGGCGATCACCAGCAGCGCGACGCCTCCCAGCGCGGCCCAGAACCCCGCGAAGATCATCCCCATCCACCACGCCCAGCGGTCGCCGCGCAGCAGTCCCCATGCGATCACGGCGCAGCCGGCCAGCCGCAGAAGCGCGCGGGGAAACTCGCGGGCCTCGGCCCAGCCGCCGGCCGTCTGCAGGACGAGCGCGTTGCCCAGCACCATTACGCCGTACACGATGAACAGCAGCGCGGCGATGCGCACGGACCGGGGAATCGTCGTGGAGATCGGCATCAGGAGGGGGAGGAGTTCGGGATCGCGGAGCGCGCGTCGGACGGGGCCCGGTTCATCTCCGACGTCCAGCCGTCCGATCGCGCGCCGTTACTGCGGAACGACCACGCCGCGCGAGAACGCGGCCCACTGGTTCCGGGACGTCTCCGCGTCGCGGATCAGGACGCCGATGCGGTACTCACCCGGCGAAGGCGCCTGCGCCTGGCCCCGCGCCGTCGCCCCGGGCGCGATCGCGACGGGGACAGGCATTGCGGTCCCGAAGCAGACCACGCTGAAGACGCTGGAGTCGTCGTCGTCCCACACATCGCGGGGCTGCACGGCCGCGATGATCCGATCGTCGCACGCGGCGGCGTAGACCGTCCGCCGACCTTCGTTGCGCACCTCGAATGCAATGACATAGGTCTCCGGCGAGGCGAGCGACGCCGTGACCTCCACGTCCCGCGCGATGGGAACCAGGGGATCGGGCTCGCAGGCGGCGGCCGGAACGAGCAACAGGGCGGCGAAACGGCGGATGCGGCGCATCATCAGGAATAACCAGGTTGGTGCCGGTTCATACCGCGTTGCGTACGCACCGCGAGAACGCCCGGCGACGCGAACCGCGACGGGGACGTCCGCTATCCGGCGCCGTGCACGGCCTCGCGCGCGCGCGCCGGCACGCCGAGCGCCGTGCTCCCCGCGGGAACGTCGCGCACGGCCACGGCACCGGCGGCCAGCACGGCGCCCGCCCCCACGCGGATCCCCGGCGCCAGCACGCTGCCGATGCCCAGCATGGCGCCGCGGCCCACGTGCACGTTGCCCGCGATCTGCACGCCGGGCGCCACCTGGACGAAGTCCTCCAGCACCACGTCGTGCCCCACGGTCGTGTGGCCGCTGATGATGACGTGCGCGCCGATCCGCGCATCCGCCCCCACGATCCCGCCCGGGAACACCACCGTGCCCTCGCCAATGGACACGAACGGGTTGATGTAGCAGCCGGGGTAGATGGCCTGCACCCAGCGGAACCCCGTGCACCGCGCCACGATGGCCTGCCGCGCCGACTGCGTCCCCGCGCCCAGCACGGCCGGCGCGCCCGGATGCGCTTCCCCCGTGCCGATGGGGCCCAGCACGGGGACGCCCTGCACCGTCGTGCCCCACAGCGCCGGATCGTCGTCCAGCACCCCCGCAACCTCTGCCCCGCTGGCCAGCAGCACCGCCACGACCGACTTGCCGTGCCCGCCCGCCCCCAGCACCAAAACTCCTTCGTTCGACTGCATCCGCTCCCGGAAAGGTCACCCGTGTCGTAGAACCGCCTTCAGCGCCTCGGAGTGTGTCTCATGAACATTCTCCCGCGTTTGATTTCCCGAGGGAGGCGCCGCCGGATCCCTGGTTTTGACTGGGTCCATGGCGCCGACCAAAGGATCTGGCCCGCATGCCGAAGGGCTGGCTACGCGACGTGAGGCCTGCTCCCCGGCTGTGCGGAGTAGATCCTTCGGTCGCGCGCAAACCCTCGTGCACGTTGAAGTCGCAAGCGGGCGCTCCCTCAGGAAATCAACCGCGTCTTCTATCTCACGTAGAATTATTCAACACCCTCTCAGCCGCCCGGGTCCGGGTGCGCCGCCGGGCCGCGCTCCACGAAATCCCGCAGCCCCTCCAGCCGCCGGCGCACCTCGCGGGCGAAGATGCGCACCAGCACGCGGTCCAGCAGCGGCGCCAGCCACGCCGGCCGCGCCCGCACGGAGTAGCGGAAGACGACGCGCGTTCGTCCGTCCGCCTCCCGCCGAAAGCGCCACGATCCCGCGAACCCGCCGATGGGCCAGGGTCCGCGCGTCATCTTCACGGCCGCGACGGACGGCGGGGTAAAGGTGACGTACTCCGTCTCCATCCCCAGGCCGTTGTGCGCCACGCAG
>DASQZE010000332.1:0-15196 GCA_035638875.1 Longimicrobium sp. | reverse complement strand
CTCCCACCCTCCTCCAACTCTCCGTCGCGGGCACGCTTCTACTGATCGCGATCGTGTGGATGATCTGCCAGGGCAGGCATCCACCTCCGCCGCCGGCGCATCTCCCCGCCCTCCTCCGACATCTCCGTCACGGGCACGCTTCTACTGATCGCGATCGTGTGGATGATGTGCCAGGACCGCCATCCGCCTCCGCAGCCGGCGCATCTCCCACCCTCCTCCGACTCTCCGTCACGGGCACGCCTCTACTGATCGCGATCGTATGGATGATGTGCCAGGACCGCCATCCGCCTCCGCAGCCACGATCGTGCCTCTTCGAAAAAACGCGGATCCCGTCCCCGCGCCGATAGCAGCCGGTCTACCAAGGGCCTGAAGCTTCGTGCCGAGCGCCTCCGGTCCGCGATCGGACATCACGATCGCAACCATCCCGTTCGGCCGTCCCCCGACGTCGCACCGCACGAGCCCTGTGCCGCGACGGCTGATCCCGGACTGGATGGGTCCCGCGGAAGCTCGCCTTCCCTGGTAGATCAGTCGCTGCCGGCGAGGGGCGGCATCCGCGTTTTCGCGAAGCATGAGGGTGGCCGCACGGGTCGAACGTCGCCCAGGCACATATCCACCTGATCGCGATCCGTAAAAGCCGGCCCTGGCTGGAAGCCTGCGCATCGGATTTTCCACGGAGCCCCCGATGTGCGTTGCAGAGCGGCTTGTCCGGGACGGGCAGTCGGATGCATCTCCATCATCCGCATCGAGGGGTGGATGGCGTGCGTGCGTCGCCCACGGAATAGACGGCTGTTGCTGATGATGCATGCGGCGGGCAGCGACCCGTCCCGCTGCTACGGATACAGCGCTAAATCAGCCGATCTATTCGGGGATCGATCGGGCAGACCGGATGCACGTTGCGCGGTGCGGATGATGATCGGCCTCGCTGACATCCATGGTGATGCGGTCGTGTTAACCTGTTCCAATCAATAGAGCTGATGAGAAGCACACGACCGGTATGCTGCACGAGCGTACCCGGCCTGCGCTCTTTTCGCGAAATCAGGTTGACCGACACTAAGCGTCGTTTTATGATCCAGCGACTCGGCGCGCTTCGCCTTCTTGGCGGAGGCCGCGGCAAATCCCGCAGAGGGAGAGCGTCACGTGATGACCACGGTCCTGGACGGCTACCGGCTCTCGCCGCAGCAGGCGCGTCTCCGCGCAGTGCGCGCGTCGGCCCCGGAGTTGGCGCTCGGTGCAGCGTGCGCGCTCCTGCTGCGAGGCCGCCTGGACCGGCACGCGCTGGCGGAGGCGTTCGCGCGCGTGGCCAGGCGTCACGACATCCTGCGAACGCGCATCCGCACGGCCACGGCAGACGGCGCGCCGGTGCAATCCGTAGCCGCGCCGGCGCCGGCGCTGGAGTACAGGGACCTCCAGGGGCTGCCGGAGGAAGAGCGCGCCACCCTGACCGCTGGTGCGTGGACTGCCGCCGCCGGGCGGGACGACGACGTGCCCCTGCGCGCCATCCTCTTCCGTGCGGGCAATGACGAGCACGTGCTGCAGCTGTTCCTCTCCCCCGTCTGCGGAGATGCGGCCACGCTGGATCTGCTGATCACGGAGATCGGGACCGCCTACGCGGAGCTCACGGGCGCGGGGGCCAGCGAGCGGACTGCAGACGAGCCCGTCCAGTACGCGGAGTATTCCGAGGGGCTGCACGCGGCGCGGGCTTCCGGCGATGCGGTGGAGGGGCGTGCATTCTGGACGAGCCAGCAGCCGGCGAAGGACGCGCCCCACGCTGGTTCCGAGCCAGGTCTTGGAGGCTGCACCGCGGCGGCAGAGCACCGGTGGGACGACGGGTTCGCGCGGCGGCTGGAGGAAGCGGCCGCGGCGCACGGCACCCGCGCGGAAGCGTGGCTCCTGGCCGCGTGGCGGGTGCTGCTGCAGCACCACGTGGACCGGGCGGAGTTCGTGGTGCGCGCGGGATCAGACGGCCGCGTACGCGACGAGATGCGCAGCGGGATGGGGCCCTTCATCCGCTACCTCCCGATCCCCGGGAACACCGCGCGCGGGGTCCCCTTCTCCGCGCTGGCCCTCGCCACGGCAGAGGCGCTGCGGCAGGCGCGCGCGTGGCAGGCGTTCTACGAGCCGCCCGCGGCCAGCGGGCACGGCGGCCCGTACCCGCGCTTCGGCTTCGACTTCGCCGAACTGCCGGCCCAGGCCGGGCGGTGGGGCGGGGTGGAGTGGCGTGTGGAGCGCCGCTGGCACCAGGTCGAGCCGTTCGGGCTGGGGCTTTCGGCCGAGCGGGTGCGGGAGGGGGCGGATGCCGGGCTGCGGCTCGCGCTCGTGCACGACGGGTCCGCGCGCCACGCGGAGGCCGCGCCGCGCCTGCTTCGGGGCCTCGCCGTGCTGCTGGAGGCAACGCTGGCCCCGCCCCGCCCGGCGCCCGACGTGGCGCCGGCCCGGGACGCCCGGCCGGCCCCGCTCTCGTTCGCGCAGGAGCGGCTCTGGTTCCTGGACCAGATGCAGCCGGGAAACCCCGTGTACAACGTGCTCTCGGCGCACCGGCTGTCCGGACCGCTGGACGCCGCGGCCATGGAGCGCGCCTTGGGCCAGGTCGTGCGCCGGCACGACGCCCTGCGGACCACGTTCCCCGCCGTGGACGGCACCCCGGTGCAGGAGGCGGCCCCGTTCACGGGATTCCGGCTGGCGGTGGAGGATGCCGCGGGGCTGGACGACGATGCTCTCATGTTGCGCGCGGCGGACGAAGCCGCCCGGCCCTTCGACCTGGCCGCGGGGCCGCTCTTTCGCGCCACGCTGCTGCGGATCGCGGACGACGATCACCTGCTCCTGACGGCCATGCACCACATCGTCAGCGACGGGTGGAGCATGCGCGTGCTCTTTCGCGAGCTGGTGGCCCACTACACCGCGGACCGGCAGGGGACCGGCGCGGGGCTGCCGGCGCTCCCCCTGCAGTACGCGGACTTCGCCCGGTGGCAGCGCGCGCAGCTCCAGGGCCCCGCCCTGGACCGGCAGCTCGCGTTCTGGCGTCTGCGGCTGGCGGGCGCGCCGGAGCTGCTGGCGCTGCCGGCGGACCGCTCGCGTCCCCCCACGCCGTCGCTGCGGGGCGCATCCGTCACCCTGCAGGTGCCGCGCAGGGTGGTGGAGCGGCTGCAGGCGCTGGCGACGGCTGAACGTGCGTCGCTGCACATGGTTCTGCTCGCGGCCTTCCAGGTGCTGCTGGCCCGCTATACCGGCAGCGACGACGTGGTGGTGGGCAGCCCCATCGCGGGACGCACGCGGCTGGAGGTGGAGGGGCTCATCGGCTTCTTCGTCAACATGCTCGTCATGCGGACGGACCTGGCCGGCGCCCGCCACTTTCGCGACGTGCTGCGGCGCGTGCGGGCGGACACGGTGGGGGCGTACGAGCACCAGGACCTGCCGTTCGAGCGGCTGGTGGCGGAGCTGCAGCCGGAGCGCAGCTTGAGCCATTCCCCCCTCTTCCAGGTGACGTTCTCCACGGACACCTTCGAGGCCGTTTCCATGGAGGCCCTCCCGGGGCTGCGCGTCGCCTCCGTGGACCCGGAGCTTTCCGTCGCCAAGTTCGACCTCGCCCTGGCGCTTTCCGCGGGCCCCCGGGGATTGGGCGGCATGCTGGCCTACAGCACGGACCTGTTCGACCGCGCCACCATGGAACGGATGGCCCGGCACGTGGAACGAGTGCTGGAGCAGGTGGCGGACGACCCGGACGGGCGCCTGTCCGGCCTGGAGCTCATGGCGCAGGCGGAGTGCGCGCGGGTGCTCGCGTGGAGCGCGGGGGCGGGGGAGTCGTTTCCCGTCACGGACACGCTGCACGGGCGCTTCCAGGCCCGCGCCGCCGCGCATCCGGGCGCCACCGCCGTGGAGGGCGAGGACGGGACGCTCTCTTACGGGGGCCTGAACGCCCGGGCCAACCGCCTGGCGCGGCGCCTCCGCGCGGCCGGGGTGGGGCCGGAGTCGCGCGTGGGCCTCTGCGCCACCCGCGACGCCGGGCTCGTCACCGGCATCCTCGCGATCCTCAAGGCGGGGGGCGCGTACGTGCCGCTGGACCCCGGGCATCCGCCCGAGCGGCTGGGGTGGATGGCGCGGGATGCGGGCATCCGTGTGCTCCTGGTATCCCCGTCCCTGCGCGACCGGGTTCCGGTGGAAGGGGTCGAGGTCGTCCCGCTGGAGGACGATCCCGCGGGGGGCGAGGCGGGCGACCTGGGCGTGGGGGTGGCGCCGGAGAACCTGGCCTACGTCATCTACACCTCCGGCTCCACCGGGCGGCCGCGGGGCGTGGAGGTGACGCACGCCAACGTGCTGCGCCTGTTCGATGCGACGGATGCGCGGTTCGGGTTCGGTCCGGACGACGCGTGGACGCTCTTCCACTCCGCCGCGTTCGATTTTTCCGTGTGGGAGGCGTGGGGCGCGCTGCTCTACGGCGGGCGGCTCGTGGTCGTCCCCTGGGCCCTGACGCGCGACCCGGACGCCTTTCGCGCGCTGCTGGCCGATGCGCGCGTCACGGTGCTGAGCCAGACGCCCTCCGCGTTCGCGGCGCTGGCGCTGGCGGACGAGCGCGCGGGCGCGCCCCTGGAGCACCTGCGCACGGTCGTGTTCGGGGGCGAGGCGCTACGGTACGAGGCGCTGGCCGGGTGGCTGGATCGCTACGGACCGGAGCGGCCGCGGCTGGTGAACCTGTACGGGATCACGGAAACGACCGTGCACGTGACCCATCACACCCTCACGGGCGCGGAGCCGGACGAGCCGCGCGTGGGGAGCGGCGTGGGGACGCCCATCGCGGACCTGTCCACGTACGTCCTGGATCCCGAGGGGAAGCCGGTCCCGGTGGGCATTCCCGGCGAGCTGTACGTGGGCGGGGCGGGGCTCGCGCGGGGCTACGGCGGGCAGCCGGGGCGCACGGCCGCGAGCTTCGTCCCCGATCCCTTCTCCGCCGTGGCGGGCGCGCGGCTGTACCGCTCCGGAGACCAGGCGCGGTGGCGTGCGGACGGCACCCTGGAGTACCTGGGGCGGATGGACCTGCAGGTAAAGATCCGCGGCTTTCGCATCGAGCCGGGGGAGGTGCAGGCGGCGTTGCGGGCGCATCCCGGCGTGGAGGACGTGGTCGTCGCGGACTACGAGCACGCCCCCGGCGACCGGCGCTTGGCCGCCTACGTGGTCCCGCACGCGCGGCCTGCCGGTCCCGCCGCCGCGGATGCTCGGGTCGATGGCGTGAATGCGGACGGCGGGGCGGGGGAGGGGACCTCGGCGGCCGGGCTCGTGAAGGAGCTTCGGGTGTTCGCGCGGGAGCGGCTGCCGGAGTACATGGTGCCGGCCGCGTTCGTCCTCATCGGCCGCGTGCCCCTGACCGCCAACGGCAAGATGGACCGGCGGGCGCTGCCGGCCCCCGTGGAGGGCGCCGCCCACGCCCCGTCCGCGCCCCCGCGGGAGGGGCTGGAGGCGCAGGTGGCGGCCATCTGGTGCGAGGTGCTGGGGGTGGAGCGCGTCGGCCGTGAGGACGGGTTCTTCGACATCGGCGGGCACTCGCTGCTGCTGGCGCGGGTGCATGCGCGGCTGCGGGAAGCGCTGGGGAGGGAGATCGCGATCGTGGAGCTGTTCCGCCACACGACCGTGGCGGCGCTGGCGGAGCACCTGGGTGCTGTGGCGGAGGAGGTCGCGCCCACGGAGGGGCTGGACCGCGCGGCCCTGCGCCGGTCCCGGAGCGGCCCCCGGCGAGGCGGCGCGGACCGCCGAAGCCATCCTTGATAGATGACGCGAGCCGGACGCGTTTGCCCGATCGCAGTCAGGTGCGGAATCCCCATCGCGGTCGATGGCGGGTCGCATGGGGTGAGACGATCTGCTCCTGATCGGAAATCCGACCCGCTTGCGCGGCAACAGGGACTCGACGGGGTGATAATCCATGCAGCCGCGACGCTGTCCATCGCGGTGTTTTGAGGGAGGCACCCCACTCGCCATCCCCGCGCGGAAGGCTGCCCACGTATCACCCGGGCGCGTCTTCTCGGCACTCGACCGGTGCGCAACGGCCCGCCCGGCACCGACAGGACCGCTCCGTCTCCCCCTCCGCATCCCGGCGCGTTCCTCCGCACTCTCCCGCCTCCATCCGGGGTTCCGGCGCGAGCACGCTTTTACTGATCGCGAGCATATGGATGATGTGCCAGGACAGGCATCCACCTCCGCCGCCGCGATTGTGCCTCTTCGAGAAAACGCGGATCCCGTCCCCGCGCCGATAGCAGCCAGTCTGCCAAGGGCCTGATGCATCGTGCCGAGCGCCTCCGGACCGCGATCGGTCGTCGCGATGGCAACCATCCAGGAAGGCCGCCTTCTCAAGAGGCCGCAGGTCGGGGAGCCGTGCGCCGCGATGGCTGATCGCAGACCGGATGGTGACTGCGGGAAGCACGCGTTCCTTGGTAGATCAAAGTCGCTGCCGGCGAGGGACGGCATCCGCATTTTCTGCAGAACACGATACTGGCCTCTCTGGCGTGGAATCCGCCCAGCCACAGATCCACCTGATCGCGATCCGTAGAAGGCGGCCCGGGCTGGAAGCCGGACCATCGGATCGGAACACCCGACGGGACGTGGAGCGGCTCGTGAGGGAATGGACAAAATCCAGACGACATCTCGATCATCCGTTTCGTGGACGAAAAGCGGATTACGTGCGCGTGCGATTCCGGAGTCCGGGTCCGGGGACGGTGTTCGATACCGTGAGCATCATGGGCGTGCTGATTCGCGCGGTCGTTCGGTAGTCACGGATTCTACCGCCCACTACCGCGTCACGCGCGAAGGCCGGGCGTGGATCTTCAGCGGCGGCGACCACGAGCGCGCCCGCATCGAGTTCAGCGACGACGGCCGGAGCTGCCGCTCTGCGACCGCGTCGCGCGCCGCACGGACTAAGCGCGCTCAGGAATCGGCTGCGCGGACGGGCAGCGCGCCAAGACGCCGGCGCGCGATCGATTCAGCGCTGGCGTGACCATGGCCGGCTCCGGGCTTGGCTTGACCGCGCCGTGCTCTCTGTAGATCTTGCGCCGCCGGCCGGATGCAGGGCCGCATCCGGCGCATCCACATCCTCCGCGGGACGAGAATGAGCGACGTAACCGTCGACGTGTACTGGCTGCCGCACTGCACCACCTGCCAGAAGGCCGTGCAGCACCTGCGCGACCGCGGCGTGGCGATCGGCGCGTTTCGCGATCTCAAGGCGCAGCGCCTGGAGCGCGCCGAGGTGGAGGACCTGGCGCGCAAGGTGGGCGGCGCGGAAAAGCTGTTCTCCAAGCGCGCCATGAAGTACCGGCAGATGGGCCTGCACGAGCAGGAACTCAGCGAAGACGACCTGCTGCGGCTGATGGCGGAGGAGTACACCTTCATCACCCGCCCCGTCATCGTCCGCGACGACCGCGCGACTGCGGGGTTCAGCGCCAAGCGGGTGGACGAGCTGGTGGGGTGAACGAGCTGCCGCCTCGATGCAGGCCGGGAATCGAGCCCCTGGACCCCCTCCAGCCGTGGTTGGGGCCCATTACGCGTACGGAGCCTGGGGGAGTTCAGCAGCGGAACAGCGTCGCCGCCGGGTTCCTGCGGTAGATCCGACACGTACCTGCACGGTGAAGCCAACCGAGAGCGGCAGTGCGCGCGTGATCCCCGACCCCTGCAAAACTGGAAACTCCGAATGAACACCGGCGGCAACCTGATCTCTGGCCCAGTCTCGACTCTGTCGTCGCCCAGCGGGGCGCTCGCCAAGACGCCGCCGTCCAACAGGGGGCGAAAATGAGGATGAGTCGATGGAAATACCCAGGCTCACTGCATCTGTGGATTCATCGACGTTGCCGGTGAGTGCCCTGAACGTGTTCAGGAAGTCGGCGGTGGCTACGTTGAACACGTTGCGCGGCGGGACTTGCTTATCTGGGAGGGGTACGTAATTTGTAGATGTGAGTATCAGAAGCAAGCTACGACAAGTACAAAGGAGGCCCGTTGGCCAAGAACGCTGGTACCAAGCCGGGCAGGGGTGGAGGCACCGGCCGGAGCCTGTCGGCCGCTGGAAAGGGTCAGGGCAAGGGCAAGGGAGCGTCGCTCAAGCCGAGCGCGGCGCCTGCCACGAGCTCGTCCGGAGTGCAGGTCGTGTCGCACAAGACGCATCTGGTGAAGGGGGGGCGCCGGAAGGTGATCGTACGCGGGGCAGGGGTGGCGCGTACGCAGGGAGCGTACGGGAGCGAGGCTGCAGCGCCGCGTAGCTTCCGCGAAGGGGTAGAGCGGTCGCTGGTCGAGAAGGCGACGAACCTGTTCCGCATGTCGTTGAAGCAGATGACGTCCGAGCAGATTACTAAGGCCATCGCTGCCCCGACGCCCATGGGCACCGTGGTGGAGGTTCTGAACGCGTCGCCCGAGATCGGGCTGGCGAAGGAGACTGCCACCATGCGTGCGCTGGCGCGTGGAGCGGCGGCGAAGCAGGAGATGCTCCGGGCCGCGAATGGATGCCTTTCGTCAGGCGACGTCGCGAAGCTTCTCGGCAAGACCGTGTCCGCGGTCAACCAGCGCCGTGCCCGTGGGCAGATACTGGCTGTACCCCTTTCTGGGGGGGAGTGGGGTTTTCCCGCACGCCAGTTTGCTTCAGGCGACCTGCGTGGCGGGATTGCCGAAATCGTGAGCGCGGCGGGAACGATGAGCCCGTGGGTGCTGCTCTCGATCCTGCTGGACCGCGTTCCCGGATCGGACGTCGTGATCATCGATTCTCTGGATCGTCCCGACGTCGTTCAGGACGTGCTGATGCGCGTTCGCACGTACGGACAGCACGGAGCGTCGTAGTGGCGATTCGCCTTCCTGATCCGCTGCCCATCGTCACGATCGACGTGTCCCGCCCGATCTGGCGTGTGCACGAGACCGGCTTTGGCGCGATCTGGTATGGGAGGAGGGCGAACAAACGGTTCGACGATCCGGCTGCCGGGTATGGAGCCCTGTACCTGGGTGAAAGTCCCTCGGTCGCAGTGCTGGAAACCCTCGTGCGTGGCTCGAACCGCTGTGTGGTAGAACAGCGGATGTGGGACATCTGCTCCATCTCCTCCGTGCACTTGGCCGAAGAACTCCAGCTGATGCAGTTCGAAGGGAGTGCCCTCCGACACTTCAGCGTTGGAGCAGAGCGCGCGCATGCCGGTGTGTACACGGAGTGCCAGGAGCTCTCCGCTACGCTACACGCGCGTCATCTGGACGTGGACGGCATCCAGTTTCGCTCCCGATGGGATACGAGCAAGCTGTGCTGGGTCGTCTTCGACCGGGCGGCCCACAAGATCAAGGGCGCTGGCACGCCCCAGCCATTGAAGGGAAGCAGGATCGGGGATCGAGTGCTGGATGAGTGCGGGATCACGTTCGTGTGAGCTCCCGCAGGCCGAGACCCGCTACGCTCGCGCTCATTGCCGTCATCGTCCGCGACGACCGTGCGACGGCGGAGTTCTGCGAAGCGCGTGGACGAACTGGTGGCCTGAGCGCCGTAGCCTCGTTGTCGGCGTCCGCGAAGCTGCCATTGGATCACCAGAAGAGCCCGGCACCATTGGATGCCGGGGCTTTTCCGCATTCACAGAACTACCTCGCCTGGGCAGAGAGTGGGTCGAATCCTACCTGGGCTTCAGCCCATCCAGCACGATCTTCGCGCCTTGCGCGAGAAGCGTGGTGTCGACTCCGCAGGCGAGCAGGATAAAGCCGGCTTCGGCACGGACGCGCAGGGCGGCGGGATCGAGCGAGAAGATGCCGAGGGCCGTGTCGCCGGAGCGGCAGGACGCGACCTGCGCGATCGCGTGCTGCACGGAGGGGTGCGCCACCTGGCCGGTCACCCCCAGGCTGGCGGACAGGTCGTACGGCCCCACGAACAGCGCATCCACCCCTTCCACCCGCGCGATCTCCCGCGCATTCCTCGCCCCCTCGGCGTCTTCGATCTGGAGGATGACCGCGATGTAGTCGTTGGCGCTGCGGAGGTATTCCTCCAGCTCGCGTCCGTACGACTGCGCCCGGCCCACGCCGATTCCGCGCGTTCCCCGCGGAGGGTATTTGCTCCACGCCACCGCCTTTTGCGCCTCTGCCGCCGAGCTAATGCGCGGCAGGATCACGCCCTCCGCGCCCAGGTCCAGTGCCCGGCTGATGTACACCGGGTTGTTCTCCGGCACCCGTACGGCGCAGAAGCACCGCGGCGAGGCGATGCGGATGAGGTTCTGCAGGTCCTGGAAGGTGATGGGCGAATGCTCCAGGTCGAAGAACAGCCAGTCGAAGCCGGCGGTGGAGAGAATCTCGACGACCTCGGGGGACGGCATGGTCACGAGAACGCCGTTCAGGGGCGTTCCCCGGCGCAGCGCCTCGCGGAAGTTCTTGATCATCAGCAGGACGTCGTGGAGGCGGTGGGATGCTGCGCGAACTCGCGCCCCTTCCTCGCCGCGATGGAGGCGAACGCCGTCCAGGGTGCGGTCACCGGCTGGACCAGTGGATGGCGGAGATGCGCCACCCCGCGGGCGTGCGCACCAGCACCATCAGCTCCGCGCCGGCGGCGTTGACCTCGCGCATCTGATAGGTACCCCGCGCGGTGCTCGTGGACGCGATCGATGCCATGTCGCCGTGCACGCGGACCTGCCGGAGGGTGCGCTGGCTCGTGACCGCGCGCGCGAACCCGATGTCGGACGGCAGGTGGTACGACCGGTACTCGGCCAGCGTTTCCGCGCCGCCGCTCTCCAGGATCTGCACGTCGGGCGTGAGCAGGGCCAGGGCGGCGGCGCTGTCGGCGGTCGCGAGCGCGCGATGGAAGCGCTCCACCGTTGCCGTCACCGCGAGCGAGTCGGCGGCGGACCGGGCTTGAGGCACGCCACGGCCTTGCTGCGCCGCGGCCATCGCGGGCGTGCCCAACGCGAGCGCACTGGCGACCAGGAGTGTGGACAGGGCGGGGAAGCGGTTCACGGAGTCTCCTGGGATGGAAAGGGCCGCTCTCCCGGCGGATACGGGGGAAGCAGATGGGATTCGGCGATGTCAGGGCTGCTGCGTGACCACGCGCCGGATGCGGGGATCGGACCATGCCTCGCGGAGCGCGGGATCACGTTCGATCTGGCGCTGCACGGCGGGGTCGCGGACGAGCTCGCCCGCGAGGTCCAGGAGCTTGCGCGTGCCCGCATCCGCAGCCGTCGCGGAGCCGTGCTCGGCGTGGGCTCCCGTCCGCGCGCCGCTTGCCGGCGCGGCGCCGTGGCCCGCGTGCCCGGCGGATGCCGTCGCCGGGTGACCGGCCGCCGCGTGGTTCTGCGCGCCGGCGGCATGGTTCGCGTGCCCCGTCGCGGCGCGGCTGCTCTGCGCGGCGGCGTGGCACGCGTGGGATCCGCTGGCCGTTCCGGGAGCGGCCGCGTGGCCTGTGTGGGATACGCTCGCCGTTCTCGGAGCGGATGCGTGGCCGGCATGCGCATTCGAGGCGCCCGTGCGTGATCCGCTCGCCGTCCCGTGGTTGCCTGCGTGGGACGCGTTTCCGGATGCGGGGGCGTGGCCGGCATGCGCGCTGCCCGCGGATCGCGCGGTGCCGCCCGCCGCCGCGTGTCCCGCGTGGCTCCCGGCAGAACGGGACGATGCCGCGCCGTGCGCGGAGTGGCTTCGCTGCGCCGTACCCCGTGCTGCCGTCGCGCCGTGGGCAGCGTGATCCGCACCGCCCGTAGCCGTCGCGCCGTGTGCGGAGCGAGCCATCCCGGCCGCTCCGCCGCTCCTCGCCGTCCCGTCATGGGCGGAATGATCCGCCCCGGCTGCACCGCTCGCCGCGTGCGCGGAATGACCCGCCCCCGCCGCGCCGCGCGCAGCGTCTGTCGAGGCCGTCCCTCCGTGCACCGCGTGGTCCATGCCGGGCATGCTCCCGGCCGCGGCGGTGGAGTCGGCGGCGGACGCGGTGTCGTGCATGGCGTGCGGCGGCGTCGCGGCGGCGGTGGTGCTGTCCGCGGGCGCCTGGGCCGTGCGCTCAGTGTCCGCACCATCGCCGGAGCCGGAGCAGGCGGCGAGGACGAGCGCGGCGGCGAGGCTGATGCCCTGCTTCGGGTTGATCATGATCGGCGTCACTCAGTGCTGGTGGGGCGGCGCGGCGGCGGGGCGGGCGCGAAGCTCGGCCAGGCGCCGCTGCACCTCGGGATCGCTCCACAGCTGGTGCAGGCGCGGATCCGTGTGGATGCGCGCCTCCACCTCCGGGTCGGAGAGCAGCCGCACGACGAAGTCCAGCGCTTGCGCGTGATCCGCCGCCATCGTGGCATCCGGGGCGGAGTGCTCTCCATGCTCCTCGTGCTCGCCGGCTGAATCTCCGCCGTGCAGCGACTCCATCAGCCGGTGCAGCTCCGGGTCGGCGTGGACGCGGGCGCGGATGACGGGATCCGCCATCAGCTGATCGTGCATCCGCCGCATCCACGCGGAATCCGCGGCCGTCGGGGTCCGTCCCTGCAGGCCGCGATCGGCGCCGGTCTGGCCGTGCGCGCCGTGATCCATCCCCGCGGCCGGCGAAGGAGCGGCCGGCGCGGTACCGTGCTGCATCCCCGCGTGGTCCGTCGCGGGCGCCTGCGGGGCGGGCTGCGCGTGGCCCATGGAGGCGTGGTCCTGCGCGCTGGCGGGCCTGGCGGGCGCGCCCGGCTTGGCCGGCTGGCCATGGCCCATGCCCGCGTGGTCCGTGCCGCCGGGGCCGCCGTGCGCCATCACGGCGCCGCGCTCCACCGTCGGGGCGGGGAAGCCGGCCAGGAATCCGCTGACGGGGCCGCCCATGTTCTGCACGCCCATGGCCGCCGCCATCTCTCGCCACTCCGCCTCCGTCATCACGAACGACGTGGCGTCGCGATACCGCGCGGCGGCGCGCAGGATCTCGTCGCGCTTCTTGGCCCGCGGCACCTGGGGCGACGCCAGGATGTCGGAGATCACGTCGTGCATCCCGTGCAGGTTGTCGAAGATGATGGCCGCCTCGGGGTACCGCGCCGCGAACACGGGCGCGACGGCCGGCGTCATGGGCATCATCCGCGGCATGTTCTCGGGCGCGTTCTCCAGCATCTGCCGGAACCGCGCCACGGTCGCGAGCACGCCCGTCTGCCGCTCCTCGGGGGTGCGGCCCGTCAGCAGCGGCTCGTACAATCCCACCTGCAGCCAGTGGTATCCCCAGATCAGCCCGTTGAACTTGGGCCACCCCTCGCGGAACGCCGTGGAGTAGTACTGCCCCTCCATCAGCTCCATGTTCTTGGGGACGGAGCTGAACGCCAGGTCCGGCCGGCTCTTGTAGTACGTGAGCAGGTCGGCGATCTCCGCGTCCTTCCGCGCCTGCGACAGGCGGTCGTCGCCCAGCACGTCGTAGATCTGCCGGTGGAGGATGTGCGCCCACTCGAACATGAGCTTGGCCTCGGGCGCGAGCTTTACGTACTCCTGCTCGATGGCCGCCTCCTCCAGCGGCATGCGCGGCGGGCTCACCAGCAGGCGCCGGGTGACGAAGTCGTACTCGCGCTCCTCCAGGTCCGCTGCGGGTGCGCCCGGCCGCGTGTAGAGCTTTTCGTACAGGATGGCGTGGCCGTAGTCGAACGCGTTGAACAGGCGGTCGGCCGCGGGAAAGTTGCGGCGGAACACCCAATTGTGGCTCGCGGGCATGTAGAACTGCTCGTGCTGCCGCGCCCACTGCGCCTGCGCGGGCTCCGCCGCGAGGCCGGTCCCCAGCGCCAGCATTGTGGCGCCCATCGCGGCGCGTGCACGGAAGGTCGTCGTCATCAGGTCAATCTCCAGATATCAGGTCAGGCCATGCGTCAGCGGATGGGGAGCAGGCTTCGCACCGCGAAGGCGTGTGCCGCCCCAAAGGTCAGGAACCATCCCCGTTCGCCGCCCGCGAACCTGCGTCCCATGCCGAAGTCGATGTTGAACTGCGGGCTCGATTGAACCCGGAATCCTGCCTCCGCCGTCCACGCCAGCGCCGCGTCGTCCACGAGCGGCTGCTCGGCGAAGACGTCGGCCGTCAGCAGCAGGGAGCGCAGGGGAAAGGTGCGGTCGATGGCGATGCCGGCCATCCACCGCGACGCATCGCCCACCTCGTCGTCCGGCCCCGCGTCCCCGCCAAAGGTGTACTGCCCGTTCAGGTGGAAGCGCGCGAAGGGAAAGGTGCGCGTGGCGATCCCCTTGAGCGACGTGTAGGTCTCGTCCGGCGCCAGGCTGCCGACCGGGAGGAGCACCTCCGCCGCGACGGCCAGCGCGGGGAGGGTGCGCGTCTCCACGTTCAGGTTGTGCAGCGCGGCGAGTTCGATCCCCGCCAGCCCCTGCGCCTCGCCCTCGTCGCCGCCGTCGCGAAAGGCGAGCGGAAAGCCGATCTCCAGCTGCGTGCCGGGGAGGATGCCGTACGCCAGCTCGGGGGCGACCTCCCAGTGGTAGGCGCCGCCGCCCTCGCGCTCCAGCCGCACAGGCGCCAGCTGCAGCTCAAAGGCGTACCGCTCCACGGGATACGCGTCCTCGATGCGTACCGGACGTCCCGCGTCGGTGTTGTAGTAATCGGTTTGCGCGGCGGCCGGCCGCGCGACTGCCGTCAGGGCCAGCGCGGCGACCGCCGCGATGCCGGAAATTCGGATGTTCGTCATCTGCTCGTGTGCGTCTCACGGTCGTCCGGCGGGCGCGGAGCCAGCCGGAGGGGGATTTTACCCCGCGTAAAAGATACAGGCAATGCGCGGGCCCGCGGGGGCCCACGGCGCGTGCTACCGCGCGTGCCGGTACATCATGTCCACCAGTTCGTCGTACATGGTCTCGGCGGATTCGCCGCCGCCCCGGATGGCGGAGGTGGCGCAGTGCTTCAGGTGGTTGCGCATGAGCTCGCGCCCCACGCCGCGCAGCGCCTCGTGCACGGAGGCGATCTGGGTCATGATGTCGGCGCAGTAGCGGTCTTCTTCCACCATCTTCTGGATGCCGCGCACCTGGCCCTCGATGCGGCGCAGTCGCTTGAGGTTGCGGTCTTTGATCTCCGCCTCCACGCCGTGCGCCGTGCGCCCGCCGTCCTGCACCGCGCACCCACATCCGCACGCCGCGTGCGGCACGTGCCCTTCCGCCTGCTCCGCCATGGTGTCCATCGTCGTATCTCCGCCGTATCCGGTTCGATTGATATCTGCGCTCAACCCGCTCCAGCGCCTGACCCACCTTGATTTCCTGAGGGAGGCGCCGACGTGGCCCGTCCCGTTCTCGATCCCTGGCGCCGACCGAAGGATCT
>DASQZE010000331.1:0-3267 GCA_035638875.1 Longimicrobium sp. | reverse complement strand
GGGGTTTTGGGGGAGGTCGCGAGGAACGAGCGGGTGGGGGCGCCGCGATCCGGCTGAATCGACGGAGCCCCGATTGCACCCGGAATCCGATCTCCATCCGCCGCAACGAGTTAGCGCGGCACGCCGTCATTTCTGAATCCTGAGCTCCCGCACGACCGTATCCCGCGTACCTCCTCTCCCCGCAGGACGGAGGGGGGCGCACATCCCATCCCGAACTCAGAACGGACCCATGATCACCCCCAGACGCCTGCTCTGCGCATCGACGCTGGCGCTTGCCGCATGCGCGCCGGCCGCGCAGATGTCCACAGATCCCGCCCCGGCCCTGTCGCCGGCCGCGGGCCCGGCCATGAACCCGCGGCCCGCCGGCTCCGCGGGCACGGCGCAGGACTCCCTGGCCGCCCAGGTGAACGCCCTGGCCAACCAGGTGCTGCAGACGGCGCTCACCCGCGCCCCCGAGATCGCCACCATCATCGGCCTTCCGGGCATGCGGCACGACCGCGTGACGGACAACTCGCTGGCCACCATGGCCCGCTACGAGGGCGAGGACTCGCTGTTCGCCGCCCGCGTGCTGGCGCTGAACCCGGAGCCGCTGCTGGGCCGCCCGGAGTTCATCACCCTGGGATTCCTGCGCGAGGCCGCGCAGTCGGGCATGCAGGGGCGCGTGTGCCACAACGAGCTGTGGTCCGGCGTGAACCAGATGTTCGGCTGGCAGGTGACGCTGGCGCGCCTGGCCGGGGTGCAGCCGGTGGGCACGGACAACGCGCGGGCGCAGGCGCTCACCCGCTGGCGCGCCCTGCCGCCCACGGTGGACGTGCAGATCGCCAACCTGCGCGAGGGCGTGCGCCAGGGCTACACGGCGCCCAAGGTGAACGTGCACCGCGTGATCCAGCAGGTGGAGGAGCTGCTGGCCATGCCGCCCGCGCAGTCGCCGTTCGCCAGCCCCATGCAGCGCGACAGCACGCCGGCGTTCCGCGCCGAGTTCGAGGGCGTGATGGCGAACGAGATGTACCCGGCCATGCGCCGGTACCGCGACTTCCTGGTCAACGAGTACCTGCCCGCCGCGCGCGAGCAGATCGGCATCGTGCAGAACCCCGCCGGCGCGGACTGCTACCGCTCGGCCGTGCGCTCGTTCACCACGCTGGACGTGCCGGCGCAGGAGATCCACGAGATCGGGCTGCGCGAGATGGACAAGATCCAGGCGGAGATGCGCACCATCGCGCAGCGCAGCTTCAACACGTCGGACGTGCCGGCGCTGCTGGAGCGCTTTCGCACCGATCGCCAGTTCCTGTTCAGCAACCGGCAGGAGATCGTGGACTACGCCGGCGCCGCCATCGAGCGCAGCAAGGTGGTCATGCCGCGCTGGTTCGGCCGGCTGCCGCAGGCGGACGTGATCATCGAGCCCTACCAGGAGTTCGAGGAAAAGTCGGCCCCCGGCGCCAGCTACGAGACGCCCAGCGAGGACGGCACGCGCCCGGGCAAGTACCGCATCAACACGTACAAGCCCGAGGAGCAGACGCGCGTGGGCATCGAGTCCACGGCGTTTCACGAAGCGATCCCGGGGCACCACCTGCAGCTGGCCATCGCGCAGGAGCGCGAGGGGGCGCACATGATCACGCGCTTCCTGGGCAACTCGGGGTTCAGCGAGGGGTGGGGGCTGTACGCGGAGCGGCTGGCGGACGAAATGGGGCTGTTCTCGTCGGACATGGACCGCATGGGGCTGCTGAGCAACGAGGCCCTGCGCGCCGCCCGCATGGTGGTGGACCCGGGCATCCACGTGCTGGGCTGGTCGCGCGAGCAGGCCATCGACTACATGCTGCGCCACACGGCGGAGAACCGGCAGGCGGTTGAGAACGAGGTGGACCGCTACATCGGCTGGCCCGGGCAGGCCACGGCGTACATGCTGGGCAACCTGGAGATCCGCCGCCTGCGCGAGATGGCCGAGCGCGAGCTGGGAAGCCGCTTCGACATCCGCACCTTCCACGACAAGGTGCTGGAGGACGGCACCGTGACGCTGCCCATGCTGCGCGGCAAGATCGAGCGCTGGGTTGCCGAGGAGAAGGCCCGATAGGACGCAGTGCGTGAGTGCGTGGAGTGCGTGAGTGCGGCAGTGGTTTCCATCGCGCTCACGCACTCCGCCGTTTCGGCCGATTTGATCGATGCAGGGTGGTAGATCCGACCCCTGCGTCCAATACCAGTCGTCCAAAGAAAAGCCCGCGGCCGTGGTGTCCGCGCAGGCGGACAGCGTGAAGTTGTAGCCGCGAATTCATTCGCTCGCGTGACGTGGCCCGCTACCACCCGCACCGCCTCCAGTCGCGGGAAGCACCTCTGTCCACATCGGCACGGGTGATGTACACTGGTGTCGGTCGGGCATCAGCCGTCCGGCATCATCCCCCCACACCCGTAATTCCCCCTCCCCACCTACGGAGCAATTCGATGAAGACCAGGCTGTTTCTCGCCGCCACGCTGTCGCTGGCCGTGAGCGCGTGCGCCCCCGCGGCCACGACCACCACCACGGGCACCGGCATGGCCGCCAGCAGCGCGCCGGCCTCCGCCGCGTCGGTGAACCCGGTGGGGCGCTTCGAGTTCACCACCAGCGTGCAGGGCCAGCCGATCACGGGCGGCATGCTCGTCGCCGGCTCGCCGGGCGCGTACACGGGGCAGATCACCACGAGCGTCACGCCGGCCATCCCCATCAGCGGCATCACCGCCACGGGGCAGGAAATGGTGGTCACGGGCAACACGCCCGACGGCGTCCTGACCATCCGTGTGAACTTCACCGACGCGACGGCGTTCACGGGCTCGTGGGAACTGTCCGGCGACAGCGGCAGCCTCACGGGCCGGCGGGTGATGTAGCCGCGCGGACGGAAACGTACCGGGACCAGAACAGATCGGGTACAGAGGAACAGGGAAGGAAGGGAGAGGAACAGAGGACAAACCGGATGGTCCCTGTTCCTCTGTACTCCCCTGTTCCTCTGTACCCTTGCAGTTCTGGGTTCCGAGATCGCTGGTTCCCCGACGCCCCTTTGACCAGTTTCACCGACGGCGCGAGATGCGGGGGCTCGATCGTCTACCCCTCTGCCAGCATCAGGTCATGCCGCGTCACCGATCCGTGCTGCCATCCCGCGACGTCATCCAGCGATCCGGCGCAGGCACACTTTTACGGATCGCGATCAGGTGGATGATGGGCCAGGACAGGCTGCCGCCTCCGCTACCAGCATTGTGCCTCTTCCAAAAAACGCGGATCCCGTCATCTCGCCGGCAGCAGCC
>DASQZE010000330.1:0-6771 GCA_035638875.1 Longimicrobium sp. | reverse complement strand
CCGCCGAGGAGACTGCGCCCCCGGCCGTGTCGAAGATGGCTTCGACCGCGCGTGCCGCTGCTGCCCGGCTCATCCCGGCCTTCTCGGCCACCTGGTCGATGAACTGTGCCTTGTTCATGGGAGTCTCCACGAGTGGGCGGTTGGAGGTCGGGCGCGGCCGTTCGGCTCGCCCGCGCCGGCCTTCATGCAAACCCGGTTCCACTTCCGGCGGCGCCATTGCTGGGGTTTAGCCGGATTCGCGCACGCGGAGCACGCCTCCGCGCCCCGCGGACGCCTTACAGTCCGCGCGCATGTCGGCGTGCGTTTACGTGTAAGTATCTATCATGTTGACACTTAGGGCGCGCGGCGTACTCCCCGGGCGCGGGGCCTCGCGGGACGAAAATCGCCGGTGAAGCCGCGCGGAATCAACCTGTGCGGAGTTGAAAATTCGAGGCGCTGAACGAGGTGTGGCGCTGAAGTTCACCTCCCCCAGGGTTTTTTGAGGGTTTTTTGGGGGAAGTTCGCGAGGAACGAGCGGGAGGGGGCATCCGCCGCGTCCGTGCGGCCCCGGCGGACGTTCTCCCCCTCCCCCGGCGCAGTTGCCGGGGGAGGGGGCCGGGGGGTGGGGGAGCGCGTTTCTACCGCGGCCCGAACCCCTGACGGAACGAATCCACCACCTTGCGGGCGGCCTGCTGTGCGTTGGTGAACGCGTCGCGTGCGCTCTCGCGATACGATGCGGCCGCGGCGGCCACGTCTTCCTTGTACGCCGCCTCGGGCTCGCCGCGGCGGTGGTACTCGCCCGCCAGGATGCGCTCATAGGCGCCGCTCTCGAACCAGTTGCGCATCTGCGCCGCGCGGATCACGGGCTCGGGGTGGGTGAGCGCCAGCACGTTGAGCACCTTGAACACCTGGTCCGCCAGGTCGCCCGTCTCGCGGTACTCCTCCGCCTGCCGCATGAAGTCGGCGAGGTTGGTCTCGCCCGCGCTGCCGCCCGCGAAGCGCAGCATGGTGCACATGGCCGGCTCCGGGTTCTGCACCGCCAGGATCCCGGCGCGGTCGCACGAGAGCTCCGCCTTGCGCTTCCATTCCAGCAGCCCCATCAGCACCGCCTGCGCGGCCAGCCCCACGATGGGAAAGCCGGTGAGCGACAGGCGGTACAGCACCTCCGTCATGGTCAGGTACAGCGCGTGGCCGCTCATCACGTGCCCGATCTCGTGCCCCAGCACGAACCGGAGCTCGTCGTCGTCCAGGTACCTGACCGTGAAAGAGTTGAGCACGATGAACGGCTGCTGCATCCCGTAGGCGAACGCGTTCAGCTCCATGCGCTGCTGCACGTACAGCGGGCACGGGTCAAAGTCCAGCGTCTGCGCCGCTTGCAGGTACAGCCGGTGCACGCGGGTGAACTGCGTCTCGCTCACTTGCACCGAGCCGGCGAGAAAGGCCAGCCGCAGCGGCTTTTCGCCAAAGAAGCCGAAGACGGTGCGCAGCACCTGGTCGAACACGGGAATGCGGCGCAGGGCGTTGAGCGCCGCGCGGTCTGCCGGGTGCTCCCAGCTGCGCGGGTCGATCTGCGTAAGCACGCGGGTCTGGCGGACGGGGTCGGTCATCGTCCGGGCCTCTTTCGGATGTGTGGGAGCGGGAGGATGCAAGTCGCGCCGCCTGTACAGGGCGCGCGCGCGGAGCCGCAGGGCCGTACGCGCCGGGCCGCGCCGGGTTTCACTTCCGGGCGACGGACCTCCCGGCGCGGAGCGGGGGTACGTATCCTGCGGGAAAAAAGTGTTTGCGGCGCCTGCTCTACCGCGCGCCCCGCAAACGTCTTAGATTCCCGGACCTTTCCGGGTACCCATGCCGCCTCCGGCCGCTCACGCGGCCCGCGATGCGCGGCCGTCTCCCTAAGCATCTTGGAGGATTTGCCATGCGCCGTCAACGCATCGTCCTGGCCTGTGCGCTCGCACTCTTCGCCGTACTCCCGCAGGCGGTCGAGGCGCAGCAGTCGCAGATCCGGGGCACGTGGACGCTCAACCGCTCGCAGAGCGACGACATCAACGCCAAGATCAACACGGCCGTGGCGCGGATGAACGTGGTGGTGCGGCAGATCGCGCGTCCGCGGCTGCGCAGCACCAACGTGGCGTACCCGCAGCTCGTCATCGGCTACGACCAGAGCAACATCCGCGTGGACATGCAGGGCCGCCCGTCGGTGAGCAGCCCCGGCAACGGGCAGCCGGTGCTGTGGCACCGCGAGACGGGCCGCACCTGCGCGCAGGTCAAGGGCGACTGCGTGCGGGTGACCACCGAGTGGGAGAACGCCCGCCTGGAGCAGACGTTCGGGGCCGAGGACGGCCAGCGCGTGAACGTGTTCTCGTTGAGCCCCGACGGAAACACGCTCACCATGAACGTGACCATCACCAGCCCGCGCCTGCCCAACCCGCTGACGTACAAGCTGGTCTACAACCGCGCTTCCTGAGCCGTTCACGGCCAGGCAGGGTCCGGCAAAAGTCCGGCGGGAGTGACGAAGAGGCGGCCCATCGCGGGCCGCCTCTTCGCGTTTGGGGGACAGGAACGGATGAACTGCGGGACGTGGGCGTGCCCCTCCGCTGCGCTCCGGGTCGGGCTGCGCGCGCCGTAGGCAACGAACCAACTGTTGCCAACGGCGCCGAGCCCCCTGCGCGTGCCGGCACGATACTGCTGTGCCGTCCCGCTCCGGGTTCTCGGCCCTGCGGGCGCGCATCCCTCACGCAACCGCAACGGACCGGTCCGCCGGGCCCGCGCGGGGCCCTCACCCCCCGGCCCCCTCTCCCGTACACTGCCTGTCTGCACCCTCGGTTGCCTGCCCCGTACGGGAGAGGGGGAGACCTTCCGTCGCGGCACCAGCCTCATCCGCGGGCCGGGCGCCCCCCTTCCCCGACCCTCCCCCGCAAACGGCGTCGAACGGCGCGGGGGAGGGCCGGAAGCGAATGAATTCGCGGATTCGCGGCTACAACTGCACACTGTCCGCCTGCGCGGACACCAGCGGCGAGTCTCCGCGTACCGCACGGCACTCGCCCGTGCCGGACCGGTCGGCGAAGGCCGACATCACGTTTTCGGTGCCGCGATTTCAATCGCCGGGGGACGGAACTGCGCAACCGCATTCAAATCCTGCTTACCCTGCCGTTTCCGCCGTCCCTCCCGCACGATCGGGGTGGATGGGCTCGCCTTCGCCGGGCTGGGCGGGGATCAGGTACGGAAACACGCCGGGATGCGTTTCCCACGCATCGTACACCTCGGCGAAGCGCAGGCCGTAGGGCGCACCGGCCAGCCGCAGCCGCTGCTCCAGCCACGCCGCGTCGCCGAACCCGATGCTCTCGCGGTAGAAGCGCGCCAGCGCGTGGATGGTATCCAGGTACGGCTCCACGTCCACCGCGACGGCGGGCAGCGTGGAGTGCGCGCCGCGATAGGTGAACACGGGGACGTACGCCCGGTGCGGCGTGCCCGGCGCCACCACCTTGGCGATGCGCGCCAGCGTGACGGCGTCGCGAAAGATCTTGCCCGACGCCTGGTGGTCCGGGTGGCGCATGCCGCGCGCCCACGACTCGCCCCAGGTGGCCAGCCCGTCCGGCTTGATCTCCGCCAGCAGCCGGGCGACGCGGTGCCCCGCCTCGGGCGTGGCGTGCACGCCGCAGTCGGGCATGTCCAGGAAGTGCGTCTCCACGCCCAGGATCTCGCCCGCGCGGCGGCCGTGCTCCTCGCGCAGCGCGGCCACCTCGTGCGTGGGCAGGGGGCCGAACGCCTCCGTCATCTCGCCGCGCGTGAGCCACACCACCACCACGCGGTCGCCGCGCGCCTTCTGCGCCAGGATGGTCCCCGCCATCCCCACCTCGTCATCCGGGTGGGCGAGCCCCACCAGCAGCGTCTTGCGTTCCATTCCGCCCCTCGAGACCGATTCCGGTTGCGTCCTCTCGTGGACGCCCATGGAATCTCCGGACCACGCCGCCCTACGGCAAGCCGCCGTGCCCGTCAGAGCAGCGCCAGCTGCCGCACGCGGCCGCCACGTGCGCGCCGCCGCGCGGGGGTCGCGCGAGGCGCGTGTGCCTCCGCGAACACGGGCGGCTCCGCGTACACGGGCGCGAGGTGCCGGTGCAGGGGGACGGGCGTGCGCTGCGGGAGCGGCGCGGGCGGGAGCGCGGCGTCGCCGTACAGCCAGTCGGTCACCCAGCCCAGGTCGTAGTCCTCGCCCGCCGCGAGAACGTGACGGCTCGCCAGTGCCGTCTCCGCGGCCATCTCTCCCCCGATCATCGGCATCCTCGCTCCACGAAAATGGGCTCGCATGAACATCCCCACGGGCAAACAATGTACCGAATAAAAACCGAATATGCAAGGATGGGGTTGACCGTGCGGACGGGCTGTGCAGGTGGCTGGCAGGGCGGATCAGAGTGCGGGTCAGGGGGGCTCGTTGACGGGAGAAGAGTCGTCGCTCTGCGACCGGGAGCCCTCTCCCCCGCCGGCCTTTTCGCTCGTTCCTCGCGACGGCCGGCGACCCCTCCCCCAACTTCGGGGGAGGGGTGGGCCGGAAGCCGCGTTCCGTGCGCGTCGGCGAAGTCCGTGAGCGGGTGGCGTTCTCCCCTCTCCCGTACAGGGATGGCAACCGAGGGTGCCGGCAGGTGGTGTACGGGAGAGGGGGCCGGGGTGTGAGGGCCCCAGCACGATACCGGCGGCCCGGTCCGGTGCCGTTGCGTGAGGGATGCGCGCCCGCAGGGCCGAGAGCCCGGAGCGGGCCGGCACAGCAGTATCGTGCCGGCACGCGCAGGGGGCTCGGCGCCGTTGGCAACGGTTGGTTCGTTGCCTACGGCGCGCGCAGCCCGACCCGGAGCGCAGCGGAGGGGCACGCCCACGTCCCGCAGTTCATCCGTTCCTGGCCCCGCTCCTGTCCCCGCTCCCGCATACGCCGTGCACGATCTGACGACAACACCTCGCATCCGCCCCTCGCGACGGCCTGAACCTTGAACGTACATTGTACATCATCTCGGCCCGCGACAGGATGCGTTCGCGGCGCTACATTTCCCCCGCGCCGGGCTGTGGGCGGGGACCACGGACCAGCAGGAGTGAACGCGGATGAAGCTGCACGTGTTCGAGCGGGAGCAGCGGCTCCCCATTCCGGTGGCGCAGGCGTGGGACTTCTTTTCCGACGCGCGCAACCTGGCGAAGATCACCCCGCCGCAGATGGGCTTCGAGGTCACGTCGAAGCTGCCGGAGCGGATGTACGCGGGGATGATCATCACCTACCGCGTGCGCCCGCTGCTGGGTGTGCCCGTGACGTGGGTGACGGAGATCACGCACGTGGACGAGCATCGCCTGTTCGTGGACGAGCAGCGCTTTGGCCCCTACCGCTTCTGGCACCACCAGCACCTGTTCCGCGAGGTGCCGGGGGGCGTGGAGGTGGGCGACATCGTCCACTACGCGCTGCCGCCGGGCGCCGGGCCCGCGCGCTCCATCCTGGTCGTCCCCAAGCTGGAGGCGATCTTCGACCACCGACGACGGGTGCTCACGGAGGCGTTCGGTACGCTTTCCTGAGCCGCGCCGCCCTTTCCGATCCCGATGGCCGCCGAAGAACGGGACATTCCCCCCGTCCGACCTTCCCTGGTGCCCCCCGAGGCACAGCCGCACCGCATGCTCACGCGGGGCGCGCTCATCTGCGGCGCCATCAGCCTGGGGCTGATCGCGGGCGACCTGGGGATACGCGCGTTCAGCGTGGGCTTCATCGTGGCGGTGGTGCCCGTGCCCGTGTACGTGATCCTGGTGCTGTGGCTGGACCGCTTTGAGCCGGAACCGGCACGCACGCTGTGGCAGACGTTCGCGTGGGGCGCCACGGTGGCCGTGTTCGTGGCGCTGCTGGTGAACATGCTGAGCCAGGACGTGCTGGGCGCCGTGGCGGGCCCGGACGCGGCGGAACTGTTCGGCTCCATCGTCACGGCGCCGGTGGTGGAGGAGCTGGCGAAGGGCTTCGCGCTGCTGATCCTGTTCCGCGAGCTCAAGGACGAGTTCGACGGGGTGGTGGACGGCGTGGTCTACGCGGCCATGGTGGGGCTGGGCTTCGCCATGATCGAGAACGTGCAGTACTACGGCGCGGCCATCGCCGAAGGGCGCGAAAGCTCCGTGGTGACGTTCTTTCTTCGCGGCATGCTGTCGCCGTTCGCGCATCCGCTGTTCACGAGCATGTTCGGCATCGGGCTGGGGATCGTGCGCGAGCGCCACGGGCAGGCGCGCAGCTGGGCGGCGCCGTTCCTGGGATTGACGGTGGCCATCGCCCTGCACTCGCTGTGGAACCTGGCCGCGACCTTCGAGGGGTGGTTCTTCGCGCTGTACCTGATGGTGATGCTGCCCACCTTCATCGGTGTGCTGACGCTCATCTACCTGTCGCTGCGCCGCGAGGGGCGTGTGCTCCGCGAGCACCTGGCGCCGCTGGTGGGCGACGGCATCCTGAGCCACGACGAGCTGGACTGCCTGTGCCAGGTGCGCGCGCGGCTGGGGGCCAGCCTGACGGCGTGGAGGCGCGGCGGCATTCCGCACTGGCGCACGCGCCGCGAGCTGCACCGGGTGGCGAGCGAGCTGGCGTTCCACCGGTGGCGCGTGCTGCGCGGCCTGACCCTGGGCCCCGAGGCCGACGCCGAGCGTGAAGCCGACTACGTCCGCCGCCTGTGCGAGCTGTACGAGCACGGCCGCGTGGGGTGAGGTCGGGGATGATGAGGATGGGGATCGGTTGAGGATGGGAGTCGTCGGCGGATGATGGGGATCGGCGGATGATGGGGGTCGGCGGAT
>DASQZE010000329.1:0-13368 GCA_035638875.1 Longimicrobium sp. | reverse complement strand
GGATGGACACGGGTCTCCTTCCCCCTGCGGCCGTGCAGGGGCTGGGGCCGCTGCGCCTGCGCACGGACGTGGTGCCCGTGCCCTCGGATCTGGGGCGGCCGCCGCGCGCCCGCGCCGGGAACAGCGCGTCCGCATCCGTGGCGCCGCGGATGACGGCCGCGCCCCTGCCACAGACAACGGGGTCGCAGCTACGCCTGGTGGTGGATTACCGCGATCCCACGTCCGGGAGCTACGTGCCCCTGGAAGGCGCGGAGTGGTACCTGCACCTGTACAACAGCAGCAACGGGTACATCGGCACACGCAACGGCTTTCTGCCGGCGGACGGCGCGGTGACGGTGGGGTGCGGCGAAGCGTATTACGCGGAACTCGTCGTTTGGGCCTACAACGACCGTGTGAGCGTGGGCGGGGCCGACGACTTCCGCATTGGGCAGGAGGTGGACCGGCAGACGGTGTACCCGGGCAGCGACTGCACGCGCGGCACCATCTACACCGACGCCCTCCCCGTGCCGTCGCACGTGTACGTGGGGCTGAACAAGGCCGCCCGCAACGCGCAGACCTTCTTTGGTCGGTCGCGCTCGCGGACGCCGGCTGTGCTCACCAGCAACACGACCATCCCGTACAGCACCTATTGCCCCACGGGCGCGTACCAGGGGTGCACCTTCGGGGGCGACGACTACCTGCGCATCCAGACGGACAGCACCACCGCGTACGGGCAGCAGATCTGGGGGCAGACGGGGGCGTTCATCACCACGCACGAGTTCGGGCACGCGTACCACGAAAAGGCGCTGGGTGGCTTCATCCGCTACTACACCGGCTGCGGCACGCACTCGCTGACCGCGCTGGCCACCAACATGCGCTGCGCCCTTCCGGAGGGCTTCGCGGACTACTTTGCCGTGGCCGTGCGGCCGGACGAAACGGGATACGACTACGCGTGGGAGACCAACCACTACTACCGCACCTACCTGCTGAACCAGGACGGCTCGCGCTCGGAGGGCGCCATCGCGGCGTTCTTCTACGATCTCACGGACAACAACCGGTGGGGCGCGGAGACGCACGACGTGGTGCAGTACGCCGGCAGCGCGGTGGGCGACGTCATCACGGGGTGCCAGGTGTACGAGGGTGGTACGTGGATCTACAACAACGGCATCGATCACCTGACCTACTGCTTCGAGCGGAGGGTGGACACGGCGGTGACGGGGAACACCAAGTACTTCCCCATGCGCAGCCCCGATCCCACCTCGTGGTCCGTGGCATCCACGGCTACGAACGCGACGGAGGTCCGCAAGATCTGGCGGCGCAACCTGTACAACGAGTAACCTCCGACTCCGGCGGGCGGGGCCTTTCCCCGCCGCCGGACGATCCGCGAACCCGATGACGGAGACCCTGCCCGTGCCGCAAGCCCACGCCTCCGCGGTGGCCGCCCTGCTCGCCTGCCTCGTCTCCGGATGCGGCGCACCCGGCCCCGCGCGTGCCCCGCTCGCCGAATCCGCCGGGGGCGCCACGCGCCTCGTGGTGACGGCGCCCTCCGGCGCGGCGCCCGTGGTGGAAGCCACATTCGCAGACGGCCGAGGCGAGCGGCGAGTGACGGCGGGCGACCTGCGGGTGACGGCGGAGGAGCCGGCGCCGCACTCGCCCTGGCTGCCGGTGGCGGATCAGGGCACGCTGCAGGTGCGCGTGTCTGTAGCCGGGACCGGGGCCGCGCGCGAGGCACTGGGGGACGGGTCGCTGTCCGTACCGCTGGAGCCGGGATGGCGATGGAGCATCGAGGCGCTGGTGCACCGCCCCGCGGCGGGCGTTCCGGCGCCGCCCTGCTTCGGGTGCGGGGCGGAGGCGCGCTTTCCCCTTCGTGCCTCCGCCGCGGCCGGGATCTCGGCCGGTGACTCGCTCTTCCTGCGCGCCGTTCGCACCCCCGCGCCCGGCCAGGCGCCGCTGCCGCCTTCCTGAGCACGCGGCGGGTGAACACGACGGGGCGCGGCCGCCATGGCCGCGCCCCGTTCGTTTTGAAGGCGGTCGAGCGCGGTGGCCGCGCTCGTCGCTTCCCCTCGCCGCCCGGCACGCGTCCGGGCGTTCGGCGTGGATCGTACGCGGGATGCACAGACCCCGCATCCAACGGTTAACCCCATCCGCCCATCCATTCAACCCTGCTCCTGCTGGAGCGGCCGACGCTCATCCGATCTTCACGAAACAGCGAGCCGCCGTCCGGTTGATGATTGCCATCGTGACGGCCGGACGCGATGCGGACGGCGAGCGGCAGGGTGCATCAGGCCCTTGGTAGAAGAGCTGCCGCCGGCAAGGGGACGGCCATCCGCGTTTTTTCGAAGAGGCCGGGTGGCGGCAGCGGAGGCGGATGCCTGGCCTGGCACAATCCACCTGATCGCGATCAGTAAGAACCGGCCCGCACCGGAGAGTCGCAGGGGAGCGGGATGGCCGCGCGGTCCGGTGCTCCCTGGATGGAGGCTGGAACGGCAGATGGCCGCGGGTTGCCAGCAGGTGTCCGGCATCAACAGAAACGGACCGTCGCGAGGCCGGCCCGTTTGCGAGGCGGCGGTCAGGCACGGGACGGTAGATCCTTCAGTCGGCGCCGAAGATCCAGTGAAGGGACGGACCCGCCGGCGCCTCCTTCAGGAAAACAACGTCGGTAGACAGGCCCTCCCGTAGTTCTCTCTCCGCGTCCTCCGCGCCCTCCGCGTGAGGCCGCAGTTCAGCTCCGCGCGGACTTCGCCAGCTCCGCGAGGAGGTTCAGGGCCTGCAGGGGCGTCAGCTCATCCACCTTCATAACGCGCAGCCGCTCCACGACGGGGTGCGGAAGCGACTCGCCGAACAGGCCCAGCTGCACGTCGGGCGGCGGGCCGGCGCGGCCGTTGGCGGCGGCCTGCGCCTCCAGCTCCGCCAGGATGGTGCGCGCGCGGTCCACCACCGTCTCCGGCAATCCCGCCAGCCGCGCCACCTCCACGCCGTACGAGCGGTCCGCGCCGCCCTCCACCAAGCGGCGCAGGAAGACGATGTCGTCGCCCACCTCGCGCACGGCCACGCTGAAGTTCACCACCCCGTCCAGCCGCTCGTCGAGCCGCGTGAGCTCGTGGTAGTGCGTGGCGAAGATCGTCTTGCATCCAACCTGGTCGTGCAGGTGCTCCGTGGTGGCGGTCGCGACCGACAATCCGTCCCAGGTGGACGTGCCGCGGCCGATCTCGTCCAGCAGCACCAGCGACCGCGGGGTGGCGGCGTGCAGGATGGCCGCCGTCTCGTTCATCTCCACCATGAACGTGGACTGGCCGCGCACCAGGTTGTCCGACGCCCCCACCCGCGTAAAGATGCGGTCCGCGATCCCCGCCCGCACGGCCCGCGCGGGGACGAACGAGCCGATCTGCGCCATCAGCTGGATGAGCCCGATCTGCCGCAGCACGGTGGACTTGCCGGCCATGTTGGGCCCCGTGAGGATCATCACCCGCGCGTCCGCATCCAGGTGGACGTCGTTGGGGATGAACTCCTCGCGCGGCATCATGGTCTCCACCACGGGGTGCCGGCCGCCGCGGATCTCCAGCGCGAAGCCGTCGTCCACGTGCGGGCGCACGAAGTCGCGGCGCACGGCCACCTCCGCCAGCGCCGCCAGCACGTCCAGCGAGCCGATGTGGTCCGCCACGCGCTGGATGCGCGGCACCTCGCGGGCCACCATCTCGCGCAGCTCCGCGAACAATCGCTGCTCCAGGGCACCGATGCGCTCCTCCGCGCCCAGGACCTTCTCCTCCCACTCCTTGAGCTCCGCCGTGTAGTAGCGCTCGGCGTTGGCCAGCGTCTGCTTGCGGTGGTAGTGGCCGGGCACCCGCTCCGACTCGCGCCGCGTGACCTCCAGGTAGTACCCGAAGACGCGGTTGAAGCCCACCTTGAGCGTGCCGATCCCCGTCTGCTCGCGCTCGGTGGCCTGCAGCCGGGCGATGAAGTCGACGGCGCCGTCGCGGATGGACCGCAGCTCGTCCAGGTCCGCGTGAAAGCCCGTGCGGATGACGCCGCCGTCCGCGATGGAGACGGGCGCCTCGGGGTCGATGGCGTGGTCGATGGCCTCGCGGACGTCTTCCAGCGGGTCCAGGTTGTCGCGGTGGATGCACAGGATGCTCACGTGCGCGTTCTCCAGCGCCGACAGCAGCGACGGCAGCCGCGAAAGCGAGGCGCTCAGCGCCAGCATCTCCCGCGGTGTGGCCCGGCCGGCGCCCACCTTGATGGCCAGCCGCTCCAGGTCGCGCACCCCGCCCAGCGCGTCTCGCACGGAGCGCCGCATCCCGTCGCCGTCGAACAATTCCGCCACGGCGTCGAGCCGCGCGCCGATCTTGTCCGTGCGCAGCAGGGGCGCCAGCAGCCACTTGCGCAGCAGGCGGCCGCCCATGGGGGTGCACGCCTCGTCCAGCACGTGCAGCAGCGTGCCCTCCGGCCCCGTGCCGCGCAGCGTCTCCACCAGCTCCAGGTTGCGGCGCGTCATCTCGTCCAGCGCCATCACCCCGCCGGGGCGCTCCACGTGCGGCGGGCGCAGGCCGGGCGAGCCGGCGGGCTGCACCTCGCCCAGGTACTGGACGAGGGCGCCGCACGCCGCCGCCAGCCACTGGTCGTGCGGCTCGAAGCCGTAGCCGGCCAGGTTGGCCACGCGAAAGTGGCGGCACAGCTCCTCCGTGGCGCCGCGCGGGTCGAACAGCCAGTCGCCGCGGTAGGTGAGCGTGGCCTTGTCCGCGCCCGGAAGGGGAAACAACTCCCACGTCCGCGGCAGCAGCACTTCCGCCGGCTGCCAGATGCCGAGGACGTCCGGCAGGTCGTCCCACTCTACCCGGCGCGCCGTCAGTTCCCCCGTCGTCAGGTCCGCCAGGGCCAGGCCCACGCTCCCCTCCCCCGCCGCGTCGCCGGCGACGGCGGCGAGGAAGTTGTTCTTGCGGGCATCCAGCAGCGCGTCGCTGAAGACGGCGCCCGGCGTGACCATCTCCGTGACCTCGCGGCGCACGAGGCCCTTGGCCAGCGCGGGGTCTTCCACCTGGTCGCAGATGGCCACCCGTTTGCCGAACGCCACCAGCCTGCGCAGGTAGTTCTCCAGCGCGTGCGCGGGAATGCCCGCCAGCGGGGCCTTGCTCCCCCCGTTGTTGCGCGAGGTGAGCGTCAGGTCCAGCAGCTTGCTCCCTTCCACGGCGTCTTCGTTGAAGAGCTCGTAGAAGTCGCCCACGCGAAAGAAGATCAGCGCGTCCGGGTGGCGCGCCTTTACCTCGCGCCACTGCAGCATCAGCGGAGTGTCCTCGGACGCCATTACCTGACGGGGAGTGATTCTGAAAGGGAGCACGCGGGCGCGCGGCGGCGCCTTGGGAACGGGCGAGGGCGCCAATGTAGGGGGATGCGTACGTGCCTGCAACCGGGGCGTTTGCGCCACCAGGGGTACGGAGTGAACGGGCCGGGGAGCTGCAGGGAACAGCGACCAGGGAATAGCCAGCAACGGCGGGCACGGGAGGCGAACGGAGTTCGGCTCGGCCGCGGCCCTGGATCGGCCGGCCACGGAATCACGCGCGATCGCCGGGTTCGGGCGGCGGCGGATGAGGGGTGATCCGCGCGTAGATGGCGTCACACGCGGGCGGGCCGTCGTCGCGCCGTGGGCGAATCGCGGAGGAGGATGGGGGCGGCGGATCACGGTCATCCGCCGGTTCGCGGACCCCTCGCGCGCGTGCCCGCTTGTTCCCGCCTAAGTCGTTGATTTGACGGCCCCCCGGCGTCCGCTTACATTGCCCCGTCTTCGGACACCGAGTGGGTATTGACAAGCCGATTGTCCAACGGGATTTGCACATATGGAACTTCGTGAGTTCTTCACCGAGGACGCGATCAAGCTGGACCTGCAGGGCTCGAGCAAGGACGAGATCCTCAAGGAGCTGATCGGTCTTCTGGGGCTGGACGAGAAGTCGCAGGGCATCCTCTTCAAGATGCTCAAGCGGCGTGAGAACCTGGGCAGCACGGGGATTGGCAAGGGGATCGCCATCCCGCACTGCCGCTCGCTGGTGGTGAACCGCCTGCGCGTGGCGTTCGGCCGCAAGGCCGACCCCGTGGAGTACCGGGCCATCGACGACCAGCCGGTGCAGTACTTCTTTCTGATCGTTGCGCCGCCCCTGGAGGTGAGCAACCAGTACCTGCCGGTGCTGGGCAAGATCGCGGGATTCGTAAAGGAGCCGGACGTCGCGGGACGCCTGGCCCAGGTGCAGTCGCCCAAGGAATTCCTGGCGCTGCTCGAGGAAAAGGGCGCCTGAGACCACGGGATTAGAATGCATCCACACCTCGAAACCTTGATGGAGCTCCAGGACCTCAAGACGCAGCGCCGCGAACTTGCCCAGGGCAGCGCGGACCGTCTGGTCCAGGAGAACGTGTTCGGACTGAGCGTGGACGAGGCGCTCACGACCATCGACGAGAAGATGGCCGAGATGGAGCTCACGCTGCCCACCAACGTGCGCAACCGCTATCAGCGGATGTCTGCCAAGCACCCCCGCGTGGTGGTGCCGGTGCTCCGGGGCACGTGCTACGGCTGCTTCGTGCAGGTGCCCACGGCGCTCGCGAGCGACGCCGACCGCAACGAAGAGATCCGCGCCTGCCAGAGCTGCGGCCGGTTCCTGTACCTGATCGACTGACGGACGCCGTCCCCGGACGGCTCTTTGATGGATTTGACGAAACGCCCTCCTCCGCGCCGTGCGGTGGAGGGTTTTTCGCGTCCCCCACCCCCCGGCCCCTCCCCGGCAAACTGCGCCGGGAGAGGGGGAGCAGGACGGGGCAGTGCGAGTGCGGAGTGCCGTCGCGGCACGGGCGAGGGCCCTCCCCCGGCCTCGCTTAGGCTCGTCCACCCCCTCCCGCAAACTGCGCGGGAGAGGGTATACACACCAGTCCGTGCCGGCGAGGGGGGGCCTTCGTGGAAACGCAGTTCTCCCCCTCTCCGCGAGGAACGAGCGGGGGGGGGGCCGGGGGGAGGGGCGCCCCGCCCGTGCCGGACGCCTGCCTCCAGCGATGAAGGTTTCCCCCTTCGAACGAACAAGGCCGGCTCGAGCGCTCCTCGTCGCGAGAAGCATCGAACCGGCCTAGTCGTCTCCGGGGCGGCGGAAGAACGGGAAGATGCGCGACCTTCGCCGCGGCGCCGTTACGCTGAACCGCCAGTACTCCACCTGGTCCCCCACCTGCAGGACCGCGAAGTACACCGCGGTGGGAACCCGCTGCCCCTGGAGGTCGCGGCCGTCCCAGTAGGCCTGCTTACGGCCGGGCTCGGTGTAGCGAAGGTTGAGCACCGGTACGTTGCCGCCGCGGGGATGCCCCACGGCGCGTGGAATGGCCACCAGCTGTCCCAGCATGTTCACGATGCGGATGGTGACCAGCTTGGGCTCACCAGCCGCAAAGATCCGCTCCTCCAGTACGAAGGGGATGTAGGTGTCGGGATTTGCAGGCTCGGGGTAGTTCTGCTCCACCCGGAATCCCCGGGACTGGGGGCCGGTGTTGCCCTGCGCACGAACGCCGGGAGGGGATAGGCCGCCGCAGATGAGCCACAAGAGGAGCAGAACAGATGGTGCACGCAGCATCAGCACCCTTTCTGTTCACCAGGTTTCGTACGTGGTATGCTCCTCCGTAAGCGGGGCCCTGCCGTTGGATGTGCGGTCAACATACCCGCGCCGCAGGCGCGGGGTCAAGCAAGGTCCGATGCGCCATTCGTTTGCGGACTCTCCCCGTCTTCCCCGGTTTCGTCCACCCCCTCCGCGGGCGCGCCCGGCACGGTGCCGGCACTCTCCAGGAACAGCTCCAGCGAGCGGAAGGGACGGTCCTGCGCCAGCTGCGCCTCCAGGAAGGCCTTGAGCAGCGCGCGGTGCGTCCCCGGCCGTGCCACGCCGCCCTCCGGCACGTGCCCCGCCAGCATGCGCCGCAGCTCCGCCCGGCTTTCCGCGTCCAGCACGCGCCCCGCCCGCCGGCACCCCGTGCACGCCGCCCCGCCCGCCATGGCGTCGAAGCGCACGGGCTCGTCGGGGTCCAGCACGCGGCCGCAGTGGATGCACGCCCCCGCCTGCGGCTCGAACCCCAGCAGGACGATCAGCGTCCACGCGCCCGTGAGCGACGCCGCCAGCGCCTGCTCCGGCCCGCGCGCCTCCACCACCAGGTCCCACGCGTCCGCCAGGGCATGGTACAGGTGCGGATGCGGCTCCTCCGTCCCCGTGCGCATCACCACCTCGGACAGCAGCGAGGCGCCCGCGAAGCCCACCAGCGAGCGGCCCAGCGCCTGCCGGCTGCGCAGCAGGTCAAAGCCGCTCAGCGTATGCAGGTCGCGCCCCTCCTTCAGGTAGAAGGTGGCCGTGCCCTCCGTGAACGGCTCCAGCACCCCGCCGTAGCGGCTCTTGGGGCGCAGCGCGCCCTTGGCCATCACCGAGCGCAGCCCGTGCTCCAGCGTAAAGAGCCGGAGCACCTTGCTGCTCTCGCTGTACGGAAACGACTGCAGCACCAGCGCCCGCGTGTTGGCCAGCGCCATGCCGCCTCCCCTTTCCCGCTCAGGCCGGCGTGGGCTGCGACGGCCGGCGGCGCAGGGCGAACCAGGCGCCCGCGGCCAGCACCAGCCCCGTCACGATGCCCGCCGCCAGCCGCGGGTCCATGGGCGCGCCGCCGTTGCTCGCCGCGCGCAGGCGCACCGTGGCGCCGGCGGCCAGCGCCGTGCCCGTGTAGCGCACGAACTCCTCGCCCTCCGCCGAGAACGGCTCGCCCGCGGGCAGGCCGTCCACGCGCACCTCCGGCGACGGCTGGCGCACGTAGACGGCCAGCGTGTCCGTGCGCTGCGAGAGCGGCAGGGCCAGCGTCCCCGTCTTTGCCGGCAGCCGGTAGCGGAAGAAGAAGTCGCGGCCGCCGGGCGTCAGGGGCACCGTGGCCAGCACGCGGCCGCCCATCAGCACCAGGTCGCGCGGCTTCTCCGCCCCGGCGGATTCCGACACGCCGGGCTCCTCCGTCTGGAAGTCCGTGGCGCCCGCCGGCATGGCCATCCCGAACGCGGGGGAGCCGCCCGCGCCCACCACCGTTTTGCCGGTGGGGTTCTCCACGCGCACCACCTCCGCCACCTCCCAGCCCCCGCGCTGCCCCGCCACCACGATCACGTCGCGGCGGCCCACGCGCAGGGCGTCCAGCGCCGGCTTTGCGGACGTGGTGTCGTACACGGCGACCACGTACGAAGTGCCCGTCTCGCCCGGGTGCAGCGCCGGTCCAAAGTAGCGCACCCCCTCTACCATGGCCGTGGCGAAGAAGACCGTGAAGCCCCCCGAGTCCACCTGCGGCAGGGTGAAGGTAAAGCGGCCGTCGCCGTCCGCCGTGCCCGTGGCGAGCAGGCCCGAGGTGTCGGTGGCCACGCGGTGCAGCTCCACGGGCACGTTGGGCACGGCGGCGCCGGCGCGAACCACGCGCCCGGTGACGGTGCCCTGCGCGGCCGCGGAGGCCGGAAACGACAGCATCCCCGCGGCCAGCGCGAGGAGCAGGATCAGGAGCGGGAACGGGCGGCGCGCCGTGCAGCGCGCCGCCCGCATCCGCAGGACTGGTTGGATCACGGGTTGAAGCGTCCCAGGTCTTCGGGGTCGAGCTTGCGGAGGTATTCCTTGAGCTGCTCGGGGCTCAGCCCCGGCTGCGGGCCGGACGTTTCCGCGTCGCCGCCTTCGCCCGGAAAGGTCGTCTCGCCGGGGGGCGGCACCTCGATGGAGGCGTTGGTGAGCAGGTCGTCGGTGGTGAACAGGTCCGCGCGGCTGCGCAGCGCGATGGCAATGCTGTCCGACGGCCGTGCATCCACCGTGAACACCTCGTCGCCGCGCGTGATGACGAGCTCGGCGAAGTAGGTGTTGTCGTGCACCCGGGTAATGAGCACGCGGGTGAGCGTGCCCCCCATCCCGCGGATGAGCAGGGGGAACAGGTCGTGGGTGAGCGGGCGGGGAAACTTCATCCCGGCCAGCTCCATGGCGATGGCGCTGGCCTCCGCCGGCCCGATCCAGATGGGCAGCACGCGCTCGCCGCCGTCCTCCTGCAGGATGACGACGGGCGACTTGGTGTTCTGGTCGAGCCCCAGGCTCTGCACGCGTACTTTGATCATGGCCCTTCGGTTCGCCGCGGTTCCCTCGTCTTTTTCAGCCCAGCAGGTTGCGGGCCGCCGTGGCGTCATTCGAACTGACTTATGAGCTGACGGAACAACAGCCCGGTTTGGGCGTGCCCCTCCGCTGCGCTCCGGGTCGGGCTGCGCGCGCAGTAGGGCACGATACAACAGTGCCCAACTGCGCCGAGCCCCCTCCGCGGCCGGCACGATACTGCTGTGCCGTCCGCTCCGGGGTCTCGGCCCTGCGGGCGCGCATCCCTCACGCAACGGCGCCCCTCCCCGGCCCTCCCCGCAAACGGCGCGGGGGAGGGAGAATTTTCATCCCCCGCTGGCCTGTTTCTTCTTCGGCCTGGCTTCCGCGGCGGCTAGGTTTTCCTGCACCCGGAGCTCCACGATCCGGCGGATGAGGTCCATGGGGACCGGCTTGCCGAGCGGGAACTGCAGGTTCCCCTTGGGGCCCGCATACGGCGCCAGCTCCTCCGCCAGCGCGCCGTCCGCCGTCGTCACGCAGAAGAACCCGATGTGCTTCTTGAACGCCGAGAAGTACACCAAACTGCCGTGCAGCAGGTACGCCGGCATCCCGTACTTGATCGCCTCGTCCGCCTGCGGCGCCGCGTCGCGGACGGTCGCGCGGATCTCCAGCAGGACGGCGCGCACTTCCTCCGGGAACCCGGCGATGTACTCGTCCACGGTCGCCGGCACCGGCTGCGCTGTCTTCTCCATACCGGTCTCCGAGCGTGGCCTCATGGACGGGTTTCCGTCCCGCACGACACGACAAATCTCCGCCACCTGCCCCGGCACTCGCCCGCACCGGACCTGTCGGCGAAGGCCGACATCACGTTCTCATTGCCGCGAATTCATTCGCCGGGCTTCCGTGCCGGACCTCCGCCCTCCACCACGATCCATCCGCCGGATCCCGCCGACCCATCCCCCGCCTGCCGCACCAAGGTGCCGCCCCGCGCCGAACTCCGTGCATTGCGCAACCCCTCCCCCGAAGTTGGGGGAGGGGTCGGCCGCCGTCGCGAGGAACGAGCGAAAAGGCGGACGGGGGAGAGGGCCCCCGTCGCGCCGAGATGGACTCAGCGGTCAGCTCCAGCCGCCCGTCCGCTCGAGCCGCCGTCAGCTCCCGCCGGCCGCCGAGCGCAGGTCTTCCACCCGGTTGGTCAGCTCCCAGGGGAACAGCTGCAGGCTGCGGCCGTTCTCCACGACCTCCGCGGTGCGGCCAAAGTGCCCGTACGCCGCCGTCGGCTTGTAGATGGGGTTGTTGAGCCCCAGCGCGTCGATGATGGACAGCGGCCGGAAGTCGAACACCTGCCCCACGGCGCGCTCGATCACTTCCTCGTCCACCTTGCCCGTGCCGAACGTGTCGATGCGGATGGAGACCGGCTCCGCCACGCCGATGGCGTACGCCAGCTGGATCTCGCAGCGGTCCGCCAGCCCGGCGGCCACGATGTTCTTGGCCGCCCACCGCGCCGCGTACGCCGCCGAGCGGTCCACCTTGGTCGGGTCCTTGCCGCTGAAGGCGCCGCCGCCGTGACGGCCCATGCCGCCGTAGGTGTCCACGATGATCTTGCGCCCCGTGAGCCCCGCGTCGCCGTGCGGCCCGCCGATGACGAAGCGGCCGGTGGGGTTCACGTGGATGATGGCCGTGTCCGCGTCGAACAGGTCCGCCGGCATGGCCGGGATGATCACGTGCTCGATGACTTCCGCGCGGATCTGCTCGGACGTGGCCCCGGGATCGTGCTGCGTGGACACCACCACCGTGTCGATGCGCACCGGGCGGCCCTCCTCGTACTCCACCGTCACCTGCGTCTTACCGTCCGGCCGCAGAAAGCCCACCTTGCCCGACTTGCGCACGTCCGCCAGCCGCTTGCTCACGCGGTGCGCCAGCAGGATCGGCATGGGCATGAGCTCGTCGTTCTCGCGCGTGGCGTAGCCGAACATCATCCCCTGGTCGCCGGCGCCGCCCGTGTTCACGCCCATGGCGATGTCGGGCGACTGCTGGTCGATCGTCGTCATCACCGCGCAGGTGTTGCCGTCGATGCCGTACTGCGCGTCCGTGTAGCCGATCCCCTTGAGCGTGCCGCGCACGATGGAGGGGATGTCCACGTAGGTGCTCGTGGTGATCTCGCCCGCGACGACGGCCACGCCGGTGGTCACGAGGGTCTCGCACGCCACGCGCCCCGTGGGGTCTGCGTCCAGGATGGCGTCCAGTACGGCGTCGCTGATCTGGTCGGCGATCTTGTCGGGATGTCCCTCGGTGACGGACTCCGAGGTAAAGAGCTGGCGGCGTGCCAAGGGTGCCTCGCTGCTTGGAATTTTCAGGGTCGGTACGGCCGGAAACGGAGCGGGAAAGTAGCGCGTCAGTCCCGGTCCGACAAGTTCCAGCTGCCGTTGAACTTGCCCAGGTCCAGCACCTTGCCCAGCCGCGCCGTGAGTCCCGCGGCCACGGCGTCCGGGGTCGATGCCACCAGGGCGTCGTCCGCGGCCTCGCGGGCATCCTGCTGCGTGACGGCGCGGATCACCTTCTTGATCTCCGCCAGCGACGACGGCGCCACCGAGAGCGAATCCGCCCCCATCCCGATGAGGAGGAACGCGCCCAGCGGGTTGGACGCGAACTCGCCGCACACGCTCACCTCGATCCCCGCCGCGTTCCCCGCGCGGATGATCAGGTCCAGCAGCCGCACCACGGCGGGATGGAAGGGGTTGTACAGCCGCGCCAGACGCGAGTTGCCGCGGTCAACCGCCAGCGTGTACTGCACCAGGTCGTTGGTGCCGATGGAGAAGAAGTCCACGTGCCGCGCCAGCTCCGGCGCCGACATGGCCGCCGCGGGCGTTTCCACCATGGCGCCCAGCAGGTAGCGCTCCGGCACGGGCTCGCCCTCCGACCGCAGCTGGGCGATGCACTCGTCCAGCAGCGCCCGGCTGCGCTCCACCTCGCTGATCTCGTTCACCAGGGGGAGCATCACGCGCAGGTCGCCGTGGGCCATGGCGCGCACCAGGGCGCGCAGCTGCGTGCGGAAGATCTCCGGCTCGTCCAGGCACACGCGGATGGCGCGCCACCCCAGGAACGGGTTCTCCTCGCGGCCAATGTGCAGGAACGCCGGGAACTTGTCGCCGCCCAGGTCAAAGGTGCGGATGACGACGGGCGCCCCCGGGAACGCCTCCACCACCCGCCTGTACGCCGCGTACTGCTCCTCCTCCACCGGCGCCGTGTTGCGGCCGATGACCAGGAACTCCGTGCGGTACAGCCCCACGCCCTGCGCGCCGTGCGC
>DASQZE010000328.1:0-31534 GCA_035638875.1 Longimicrobium sp. | reverse complement strand
GGGGAGCCCCCTCCCCCCGGCCCCCTCCCCCGCTTCGCGGGCAGGAGGGGGAGAACTACATCCCATCCAGAATTCCGTCCCGGCGTGGCACTCGCCCGTGAGGGACAGTCCGCGCAGGCGGACTTCGTGTGCTTGGTGCAGCGAATTCAGTCGCCCTGCTGGGCTGGGCATCCGCGAAGACCATTCCGCGGCAATCCAGGCCCCGATCTCTACCGCCAGATTACAGCCCCATACATCACCGGGGCAACGTTCGGGGAGTCCTCTCTCTCCGCGTTCCTCCGCGTCTCCGCGTGAGACCCGCAGTAGAAACGGGCGCCCGGCACAAAGCCGGGCGCCCGTTCGCGAATCCCGAAAGCAGGAGCAGCGAGGCTCAGACCTCCATGATCTCCGCTTCCTTGTGCTTCATCAGCTCCTCGATCCGCGCGATGTACTGGTCGGTGAGCTTCTGCACCTCGCCCTGCTCGCGGCGGATGTCGTCCTCGGAAAGGCCCTCGTCCTTCTGCCGCTGCTTGACCTCGTCGTTGGCGTCGCGGCGCACGTTGCGCACGGCCACCCGCGCCTCTTCCGTGAGCTTGTGCAGCATCTTCACGAACTCCCGGCGCCGCTCCTCGGTCAGGGGCGGGATGGGGATGCGGATGATCACGCCGTCGTTGGACGGGTTGAACCCCAGGTCGCTTTCCCGGAGCGACTTCTCGATCGCCTTGAGGAGCGACTTGTCCCACGGCTGCACGACGAGCATGCGCGCCTCGGGGGCGCTCACCGTGCCCACCTGGTTGATGGGCACCGTAGAGCCGTAGGCCTCCACCTTCACCGAGTCCAGGAGGCCGGCGTTGGCCTTGCCGGTGCGCACGCCGGCGAACTCGCGGCGCAGGGCCTCGATGGCGCCGTCCATCCGCTGACGGGCTTTCTGCAGGCTGCTCATGGTCCGGGTCCGTTCGTTGGGAAAGGTCTGAAAGGTCAGGCCGCCGACGGCGCGCCGCTGTGCACCAGCGTGCCGATCCGCTCGCCGCGCACCGCCTTGACCACGGCGCTGGGCATGTCCAGGTTCAGCACCATGATGGGGATGTCGTTGTCCTTGCACAGCGACAGCGCCGCCGCGTCCATCACCCCCAGCTCCCGCGACAGCGCCTCCAGGAACGTGATCTCCGGGATGAACGTGGCGGTGGAGTCCTTGTTGGGATCCGCCGTGTACACCCCGTCGACCTTGGTGGCCTTGATGATGATGTCGGCCTCCATCTCGATGCCGCGCAGCACGGCCGCCGTGTCGGTGCTGAAGTACGGGTTGCCCGTGCCCCCCGCAAAGATCACGATGCGGCCCTTTTCCAGGTGCCGCATGGCGCGCCGGCGGATGTACGGCTCCGCCAGCTGCTCCATGCGGATGGCCGTGAGCACGCGCGTCTCCAGCCCCGCGCGCTCCATGGCGTTCTGCAGGGCCAGGGCGTTGATCACCGTGGCCAGCATCCCCATGTAGTCCGCGCTCACGCGGTCCATCCCCTCGGCGCTGGCCTTGGTGCCGCGGACGATGTTGCCGCCGCCGATCACCAGGCCCAGCGGCACCCCCATCTCGTGTACCGCCCGGATCTCCGCCGTCAGGCGGTCCACCACGGGCGGCGAAATGCCGAAGCCCTGCTCTCCGGCGAGTGCCTCGCCGGAGATCTTGAGGAGCACGCGCCCGTACTTGAGCGGGGCCGCGGCGCTGGAGACGGGGGCGCCCTCCATCACTCGCCCAGGGCGAAGCGCGTGAACCGGCGAACCTCGATCTTTTCGCCCGTCTTGCTGGCCGCCTCGGTGATGATCTGCCCCATGGTCAGGTCGGGATTCTTCACGAACGGCTGCTCCAGCAGCGCCTGCTCGGCAAAGAACTTCTCCAGCTTGCCGTCCACGATCTTGTCCCAGATCTGCTCCGGCTTGCCCGACTCCTTCATCTGCTCGCGGTACACGTTGCGCTCGCGCTCCACCAGCTCCGCGGGAAAGTCCTCGCGGCGAATGGCCACGGGGGAGGCGGCGGCAATGTGCATGGCGATGTCGCGCACCAGCGCCTGAAAGGCATCGTTGCGGGCCACGAAGTCCGTCTCGCAGTTCACTTCCACCAGCACGCCGATCTTGCCGCCCATATGGATGTAGCTGCCGACGGCACCTTCGCGGGCCTCGCGATCGGCACGCTTGGCCGCCTTGGCCGCGCCCTTGGCGCGCAGGATGTCGATGGCCGCCTCGAGGTCGCCGCCGGCCTCGGTAAGGGCGCCCTTGCACTCCATCATCCCCGCCCCGGTGCGCTCGCGGAGCTCCTTCACGGCCTGTGCGCTGATTGCGATGCTCATCTTGTCGGTTCCGTTCCGGATCTATGGTTCAAAGGTCGCGCCGGGCGCGAGCGGGGTGCGTGCGCGCGGGATTCTCGCGCGCCGCCGCCCCGCGCGCAACCCCGCGCGGCGTCGGTGTCCCGTCCCGCGGGGGGACCGGGATGGAAAAAGGGCCCCGGCACTGCGCGCCGGGGCCCCTTGCAAACTCTCCGCCGTGGCGCGCGGCGAGGGTCAGTCCTCGGACCCGCCCTCGCTGCCGGGAGCCCCGCCCGGGGCACCCGAGGCGCCCGTGCGGCGCTTGCGGCGGGGACGGCGCTTCTTGTCGCCGCGGTCGTCGTTGCCGCGGTCGGCGGGCTGGCGCTCGCCGGTCTCGGTGCTGTACGTGGTAACCTCGGCCTCGTCGGCGCGGCGGCGGTCGTCGGCCGGCATGGCTGCGCGGGCCTCCAGGATGGCGTCGGCAATGGCGTTGCCGATCACCTCGACCGAGCGGATGGCGTCGTCGTTGCCCGCGATGGGCACCGTGAGCACGTCCGGGTCGGCGTTGGTGTCGGCGATGGCGATCACCGGCAGGCCCAGCTTGTTGGCCTCGGAGATGGCGATCTTCTCACGCTTGCTGTCGATCACGAACAGGGCGCCGGGCAGGCGGGCCATGTCCTTGACGCCGGCCAGGTACTTGTCCAGGCGCTCGCGCTCCCGGTCGAGCATCAGGCGCTCCTTCTTGGTGTAGTACTCGAAGGCGCCCTCTTCCATCCCCCGCTCCAGCTCGCGCAGGCGGCGGATCTGCTTCTTCATCGTGGTGAAGTTGGTGAGCATGCCGCCCAGCCAGCGCTCCGTCACGTAAAAGCTGCCGCTGCGCTCGGCCGCGCTCTCGATCACCGGCTTGAGCTGCTTCTTGGTGCAGACGAACAGGATGCGCTCGCCACGGCTGACCACGGCGCGGGTCAGCTCCTGGGCCAGCTCGATCTGCCGCTGCGTCTTCTTGAGGTCGATGATGTAGATGCCGTTGCGCTCCGCGAAGATGAACTTGCGCATCTTCGGGTTCCAACGGCTCGTCTGGTGTCCAAAATGGACACCGGCTTCCAGGAGCTCCTGGATCTGCGGTACGGGCATGCTCGTCCTGATGGAATGCGGTTTTTCCCTGCGGCCCCACCCGGGGCCCGGGCTTCCACCGCCGTCATCCGCCCCTCCGACCGCCCCGGCGAAGGGGCGGCACCCGGAGCGGGGCGTCGGGCGGTGTGCTTGATGACGCGGGTTTTCGGCAAACGCGCGTGCCGGGACGGATGAACCGTCCCGGCACCGCGAAACCGGCGCTCCCGCTTAGCGCTTGCTGAACTGGAACCGCTTGCGCGCGCCCGGGCGTCCGGGCTTCTTGCGCTCCACTTCGCGCGGGTCGCGGGTCAGCAGACCCTCGGCGCGCAGGCGGACGCGGAACTCTTCGTTGATCTTGAGCAGGGCACGGGCAACGCCCAGGCGAATGGCGTCGGCCTGGCCGCGTACGCCGCCGCCGCGCACGTTCACCTTCACGTCGTACTGGCCCTCGGTTTCCGTCGCCACGAGCGGGCGGTTGGCCGACTGGCGAAGGACGTGCCGGGGCAGGTGCGCCTCGAGCGTGCGTCCGTTGACCTCCCAGTTCCCGGTGCCCGGGCGGAGGTAGACGCGCGCGACCGAGGTCTTGCGGCGTCCGATGGCGTGGGTCTGTTCGATGGCCATGTTCAGAAGGCGAGGGGCTCGGGGTTCTGTGCCTGATGCGGATGCTCGCCCCCGGCGTACACCTTCAGCTTCTTGCGCATCTGGCGGCCGAGCGCGTTCTTGGGCAGCATGCCCTTGACGGCGAGCTCGATCACCCGCTCGGGGTGCTTGGCCAGCATCTCACGGAAGGGGATGAACTTCTCCGATCCCATGTAGCCGGTGTGCTTGAAGTACGTCTTCTGGTCGGCCTTGTTGCCGGAAAGACGGACCTTGTCCGCGTTGATGACCACGACGTAGTCGCCGGTGTCCAGGTGCGGGGTGTAGGTCGGCTTGTGCTTGCCGCGCAGGACGCGCGCAATCTCCGTCGCCACGCGCCCGAGGATCTTGTCCCCCGCGTCGACGACGAACCACTTGTGCTCGATCTCTCCCGCCTTAACGGAATACGTCTTCATCGTACTTTTCTCGCGCCCAAGGCGCGGGCCTGTGCCGGCGTGATCCCGGCGGGTTGTCTGGTTCCGAACGAAAATTCCGCCTCCGGCACCTACCCGAGGCGGAGCGGCGTGGTCGGGACAGACCGCTATGATACTCATAGTCGGCACCGGTGTCAACCTGCGGGGGCGGACGCGGGAACTGCGGGTTACAGGGGACGGGTTATATTACAGGTTACAGCAAGCAACGGCGAAAGCAGTTCGGCATCGTCAGGGTGTAGCGGGCTCTCTGCACCCGCCGGACGCCCCTCCCCCCGGCCCCCTCCCCGCTCGTTCCTCGCGGAGAGGGGGAGAACTGCGTTGCCGCCGGGCCTCGCCACCGCGACGAATACCCGTAGAAGCATACACCCTCTCCCACGCAGTTTGTGGGAGAGGGTGGACGAGCCTAAAGCGAGGCCGGGTGAGGGCCTCCGGGTGAGCCGTTGCAGGCTGTCCCCTGTACCCTGTCCCCGATAACCCGCAGTTCCCCAGTTCAGAACAACCGCAGTCCGCCTCAGGTCAAAAACGTCTCCAGGAACCGGGCCCGCGACTGGTGCCGCAGCCGCAGCAGCGCCTTTTCCTTGATCTGCCGCACGCGCTCGCGCGTGATGCCGAAGTTCTCCCCGATCTGCTCCAGCGTCATGGGCTCGGTGTCGCCCAGGCCAAAGTACAGCCGCAGCACCTTGGCCTCGCGCTCGCTCAGCGTCCCCAGCGCATCGTCGATGCTGCGCTTGAGGGCGTGTTCGTAGACTTCGTCGTCGGGACCGGGGGAAAGGCTGTCGGAGAGGTAGTCGAGGAGCTGTCCGTCTTCGCCGGGGACCAGCGGGGCGTCGAGGGAGAGGTACACCTGCGACATGGCCAGCGCGTGGCTGATCTCGTCCTCCGGCACCTCCAGCTCCGATGCAATCTCGGAGAGGGTGGGCTCGCGGCCCAGCTCCTGGGTCATGGCGCTGGACCGTTTGCCGATGCGGTGCACAGCCCCCGCGCGGCTCAGCGGAACGCGGACGATGCGCGACTGCTCCGCCAGCGCCTGCAGGATGGCCTGGCGAATCCACCACACGGCGTAGGAGATGAACTTGATCCCCTTGGTCTCGTCGAACTTACGCGCGGCGCGCATGAGCCCGATGTTTCCCTCGTTGATCAGGTCGGCCAGCGAGACGCCCTGGTTCTGGTACTTCTTGGCGACGGCCACCACGAACCGGAGGTTGCTCCGAACCAGTCGCTCCAGGGCGTCCGGCTCCCCGTCGCGGATGCTCCGCGCCAGGCTGCACTCGGCTTCCCGGTCGATCAGCGGATACGCGCTGATCTCGCGGAGGTACTGGTCCAGCGACTCGGATTCGGCCTGGATCTTTTTGGGAGGGCTGAACGTCATCGGCGTGCTCCGGGAGACGGAAGCGGGGGGCCGGCCTTGTTGGACGCGAAGGATGCGCGGAGAGGCGCGCGGGGGAGGTGGGGATGTTGGGATTCCCGCGACGAACCTGCGCCTGCACACGGAACATGGAAAGGCGGCCGTGTGGTGTCAACCCCTTACGAGAAACTTCTGACGTAAAGAAACAGGCGCGTCTCTAACGCCCATCCACAAGGGGCCACCCGCAGCACGCAATGTCGCGCCGGCGTCCCCGTGCTAGCGGATGATTTCGCCGATGCGCCGCCAGCGCACGCCGGTAAGCCAGTCGAACTGCTTGAGCAGATCGTCCTGAAAGGAGTAGTACACGAACATCGGCCTGCCCTTGACCGCCTGCGCCTCCAGGAAGCCCCAGTAGCGCGAGTCTTCGGACCGGTCGCGGTTATCGCCCAGGGCGAACAGCTTGCCGGAGGGGACCACGAGCGGACCCCAGTTGTCGCGCGACGGATGGTAGGTGCGGTGGTTCAGGGTGGAGTCGGCCAGAAACGCCAGCTGCCACATCATCTTCTGGTCCTGCTGGTCGCCCGACGGGTCCGTGTGGCGCACGTACGGCTCATCCAGGCGCAGGCCGTTGCGCAGGAGCACCTTGCCGCGCATCTCCAGCGTGTCGCCGGGCACGCCCACGATGCGCTTGACGTAGTTCTTGTGCGGATCGTGCGGCGGAAGAAAGACGACCACGTCGCCCCGCCGCGGGTCGCTGAACGCGGGAAGGCGGTGGTGCGTGAGCGGGATCTCGGCGCCGTAGACGGCCTTGTTCACGAGCAGGAAGTCGCCCACGAGCAGCGTGCCTTCCATGGACCCCGTGGGGATCTTGAAGGCCTCCACCAGGAAGGTGCGCACGGCCAGAAAGAGGAGGATGGCGGTGCTGATGGCCTTGGTCCACTCCCATACCCACCGCCCGGTGCTCATGGCGCCGCGCGATGCGTCGGTCGCGGGGCGGCGCTCGTCGCCGGCGCGCGTGGCGGGAACACGGGAAAGGGAAGCTTCGCCCGGGGAATCCATACGACGGTCTTGCATGCGGTTGCTGGCTGCTGCGGGGCGGTTCCTGCGCGGCGCTCCGTCGGGGAGAGCAGGGCGATTTTCGTACACACAACCCGGGTGCCCGTTCCGCGGCAATCCCGGGAGGAAAATTCCAGACTTCCTTCGCAGGCGGCGTCCCCCACCCCCCGGCTCCCTCCCCCGGCAAACTGCGCCGGGAGAGGGGGAGAACTTCGGGGCGCGTGGCGGGCTCCGCCAGCGCCCCCCACCGCTCGCCGAGGCTCGCACCTCCCCCACCCCCCTGGGGAGGTTGTCTCCACTCGGTCCCCGTGCCCGCGTGGCACTTGCCCGGTGACGGACAGTCCGCGCAGGCGGACTTCGTGTCCTCGTTGCGGCGAATTCATTCGCTCGGCCGGGGCGTCGCCCACGTTGCCCTCGCCGCGCCGGAAGCAAACTGCCCCCGGGAGAGCGGGGCGCTAGAAGGGCAGCCCCATGCCGAGGTAGAGGCGTTTGACGTCGCCGCGCGCGTAGGTCAGGGTGATCGGGATGCCCAGCGTCTCGAACCACAGGCCGCCGCCGACGTTGGTGTGCCAGTCGCCGTCGGACTCGCCGTCCATCCACACGCGGCCGGCGTCCGCCAGCGCGAACACGCCCAGGCGTCCGCGCACCAGCAGGCGCAGCTGCCCCAGCGGCTGGCGCAGTTCCACGGAGCCGTACGCGGCGGCATCACCCGCGAAGCGCTGGAACGGGAAGCCGCGGATGGAGCCGGCGCCGCCCAGGAACGCCGCCTCGGTGAACGGAAAGTCGCCGCGCACCACTTCGCCCCCGGCACGCAGGGCCAGGATGGGCCCGGCGCCGAGCGACAGGTAGGTGCGCCCTTCGCCCCGCAGCGAGCCGAACGGGCTGCCCAGGTCCGTGCCGAAGCCCTCCGCGCCCGCGCCCAGCCACCAGCCGCGGCGGGTGACGGGGAGGGTGTCGCGCCCGTCCAGCCGCACCTCGCCCAGCCCGCCTGCCTGGACAAAGCCGTCCACGCCCGGCGGAGGGGCCACGATGGTAAAGCCGGGCTCGCGCGGATCCAGCCAGCGCGCCAGGGGGCCGAAGCGGTAGCTGCCGCGCTGTCCGAGGCGCCCGTACCACATCGCTTCCGCGCGCACTTCGGTGCTGGTGACCTCGAACTCCTCGCCGTTGTTGCCCTGCGATTCGTTGCCGAAGCCGTGGAAACGGACCACGTCGAAGGTCCGCGCCCCCGCGGCGAAGCGCAGCCCCGACGGGCGGCCCGTGCGCACGAAGTCGGCGTAGCCCTCCACCCCGATGCCGTCTTCCAGCGGCGCGTACAGGGCGCGGACGGCCACCTGCCGCGCGTACGGCTGCCGGCGGAAGCCGTAGCGCGTCCACACGGGCCCGGCGCCGATCACGGGCCCCACGTTGCTCACCCACGTGCCCCACGGGGCCACGGGGCTGAAGTCCGCGCCCCAGTCCTGCGCCGGCGGCTGGTTGCCGAACAGGCCGCGCACGGAATCGGGCTCCCACGCGCGCGTGTCCACCCTGCCCTCGCGCCCGGGCACCAGCCGGTTGTCGCCGCGGTCGTCGTGCAGCACGCTCATCCCCCGGCGGCCGCCGGACGACGAATCCTCCAGCACGTCGTCCCCGCCGCCGCCGATCAGGCGGACCTGGATGCTGCGCGGCGCCGTGCCGCGGATGACGGCGCGATCGTCGCCCCCGTGCAGGTACACGCGCACCTCGCGGGTGTCCGCGGGGAGGAAGCGGCGGCGGAAGAAGGGCCCGTCGCCGTCCGCCTCGTACATCCGCACCTCCACGGTGCCGTCCGGGTGGCGCGTGACGTCGGCCAGGTCGTCCTTGTCCGTGCCGCGCACGTCCACGTCGCTGGCCAGCTGCCCGTACAGCGCCGCGGACGCCTCGTCCAGCTCGTCGCGGCGGCCGCGCAGGGCGGCGGCGAGCTCCTCGGCACCTTCCGGCTGCCACTCCACGGGCATGGCGCGGACGGCGCGGGCAATGACCTCGTCCGTGACGCGGGCCCGCACCTGCGCGGTGACGGAATCCCACGCCGGCCGGTCCAGGTCGGCCAGCAGCCGGCGGTCCAGCGGCGTGGGGAGGTGGAAGTAGCCCTCAAGGTCCCGCCATCCCGGTCCGTAGCGGGTCAGGTTGGGGGCGAACGCCCGCGCCGCGGCCGGGAACAATCCCTCGTAGTCGGCGAACGCGTTGTCGCGGTCGCGGGGGATGGGACGCCAGGTGATGCGGTCGCCCTCACCCTCGAAGCCCGCCCAGCGCCACTGGTCCGGGTGCCGGTCCCAGTCGCCCACCACCAGGTCCACCAGCCGCGCCGCCAGGAACTCGCGGCTCACCACCCGCTCGTCCGGGTCCTCCTCCAGCCGCTCGAAGAGCCGCGGTGTGCCGATGATGCGGTCCGCGTCGGCGAAGACGGGGCCCGGCTTGTCCTCGGCGTCCTCCGGCCGCTCCTCCACCATCCCCAGCCGCCCCGCGAACGTTGCGCGGTGCTCGCCAAGGAAGGGATGGTCGGGCATCACGTACAGCGTGGGCTTTACGTGCAGCACGCCGACGGACTCCAGCAGCGGTGGAACGAGAAACGCGCTCCCCGGGTGCTTGGCGCTCGTGAGGTCCTGCACGATCCTCTCGACGAAGCTGCCCTGCAGGTCCTCGGGCAGCCCGCGCCGCGCCGTCTTGTCCACGGAGCGGAAATTGTACTCGCGGCCGTCCGCGCCGCGCAGGCGCAGCGATTCCGTGGCGAATCCGCCGCCCGCCTGCAGGACGGTGAGCCCGCCGGCGAAGCGTGCGGGATCCAGCATGGGGACGCGGACGGGCGTGGTCCACTCTGCCCGGTACTCGTCGCCGTTGGCGAGGCGGACGAACGGCCCGGCCCGGTACTGCTCGCCGGCGACCACGAGCGTGTCCTGCGCGAACGCCGGACGCGCGGGTGCCGCCGCGCAGGCCAGCGCGGCGGCGATGAATGCTGCAAACGTCCGCAGACGCACGATGTCGTTCTCCGGCGACGAGATGGGATGCATGAAGCGTCGGAATGGACTCATGGAAAAGAAGTGCCAAGTGACAAGTTCCAAGCGACAAGTGCCAGGTTGACGCTTCTACTTGGCACTTGTCACTTGGCACTGTCCCTCAGTACCCCCGCGGTCTTCCCTTGCCCAGCACGTTCGTCGCGACGTAGTACAGGACGAAGATGATACCGGCGATGAGCAGCAGGTGGAACACGAAGCCCACCAGGTTGAAGACGATCTTCAGCACGAACCACGCGACGATCAGCAGCAGTCCAATGCGGAGAATGTTCCGTACGTTCATGCGTTGCCTCTGGCGTTGAGGGAATGACGGCAAGATATGCATGGGCAGGCCCCGTGCCCAGGCGCGGCGTTACAATACAGAACGTGCGGAGTTCACGAGAGGAGGCGGATCTCCGGCGCGGGCGGAGGGCCCCCTCTCCCCCGGCCCCTCTCCCCCGCTTCGCAGGGGAAAGGGGAGACCTTCGTTGCGGAGGCCGCCCTTGGTGCACTCCCACCGATCTCCGCCGGAACAGTCCGCGCAGGCGGACTTCGTGCCGTCGTAGCCGCGGTTTCAACCGCCTGGACGGATGTGTGCCCCGCGTCCAACATCCATCGTGCCAGGTCTACCGGCACTTGTCATATCACTCGCTACTTGGCACTCTCCCGCTCACGCCCCCCACCCCGCCGAGTCCAGCCGCCGGTCGATGTCGTACGCGGCGCTGATGAGCGACAGGTGCGTAAAGGCCTGCGGAAAGTTGCCCAGGTGCTCGCCGCTAGGGCCCAGCTCCTCGGCGTACAGGCCCAGGTGGTTGGCGTATCCAAGGACCTTCTCGAAGACGAAGCGCGCCTGCTGCAGGTCGCCCCCGCGCGACAGGCACTCGGCGTACCAGAACGAGCAGATGGTGAACGTGCCCTCCTCGTCCGCAAAGCCGTCCGTCTTCCCGCCGCGCACGGCGTAGCGGCGCACCAGCGAGTCGTCCACCAGCTCGCGGCGCACGGCATCCATCGTACTCTTCCACCGCGGGTCCGTGGGGCTGATGAAGCGCAGCAGGGGCATGAGCAGGCACGACGCATCCATCACGTCGCTCCCCGGCGCCTGCACGAACGCCTTCTTCTTCTTGCTCCAGAACTCGTTGAACACGCTGCGGTAGATCTCGTTGCGCACCTCCAGCCACCGCACCAGCGGCGCGGGGAGCGACCGGTGCTGCGCCAGGCGGATGGCGCGGTCCACGGCTACCCAGCACATCACCCGCGAGCTCAGGTACGGCCGCTCCGCCTGCCGGATCTCCCACAGGCCGTGGTCGGGGCGGCGCCAGTTCTCGCACACCCAGTCCACCATCCTGGTAAGCGTGTTCCACAGGTCGTAGCTCATGGGCTCGGCGTACTTGTCGTTCAGGTACACCGAGTCCATCAGCGCGCCAAAGATGTCCATCTGCAGCTGCAGGGCGGCGCCGTTGCCCACCCGCACGGGGCGCGAGCCGCGTTAGCCCTCCAGGTGCGCGAGCTCCCGCTCGGGCACCTGGTGCGCGCCGTCCAGCCCGTACAGCGGCTGCAGGGGCACGCCGTTCCCCTCCTCCCCCACCCGCTCCGCGATCCACTGGATGAAGGGCGCCGTCTCCTCCGTCAATCCCAGGCGGATGAGCGCGTACAGGGTGAACGCGGCGTCGCGCACCCAGGTGTAGCGGTAGTCCCAGTTGCGCACCCCGCCGATGGATTCCGGCAGCCCGAACGTGGGCGCGGCGATGAGCGATCCGTGCTCCTGGGATACGAGCAGCCGCATCACCAGCGCGGAGCGGTTCACCTCGTCGCGCCAGCGGCCGCGGTAGGTGGACTTGCCGATCCACGCGCGCCACCAGTTGACCGTGCGCTTGATGGCATCCGCCGCGTAGCGCTGGGTGGCGTGCGGGCCCGTGTGCGCCTCGCTGCACGCTTCCAGGATGAACGTCGCCGTCTGCTCGTGCTTGAGCGTGAACTCCGCCACGGCGTCGCCGTCCGCCACCTGCAGCGGCACGGAGCCGCGCAGGCGCAGAAAGGCCAGCCCCGCCGCGTCCGCGTCCTCCGGCGTGAACGCCACGCCGTCGCCGTCCTCCGGCTCCGCCCTGTGCGGCACGGCGCCGTACCCGAAGCGCGGGGCGCAGCGCAGGACGAAGCGCACGTCGCCGCGCACGGCCTTTACGCGCCGCACCACCCGCCGCACGGGGGACGTCTCTCCCACGGGCATGAAGTCGCTGATCTCCGCCACGCCCTCGGGGGAAAGCGTGCGCGTAAGCAGGACGTTGGTGTCGGGGAGGTACAGCTGCTTGCGGCGGGCGTCGGGGCCCAGCTGCGGATCGATGCGAAAGGCGCCGCCGCGGTCCGCGTCCAGCAGCGCGGCGAACACGGACGGGGAATCGAAGCGCGGCGCGCACAGGAACGTGATGGCGCCGTCCAGCCCCACCAGCGCGACCGTGTGCAGGTCGCCGATGACGCCGTGGTCTTCGATGGGAAGGTAGCGCGCGTCGTGAGGCATCCGTTGCACTCGTCTGCTCGGTTCGCGCCGCCGAAGCGCAAGGAGCGGACCCCGTGCGCGGCGGGATCGCGGATTTCGGCTGGTGCTACGTACCCGGTCCGGTAGTTGCCGCAGCACCCGCCCACGTTTTCAGAGGCGCCAACGGGCATCCGCAGCCGCACAGCAGCAGCAGCCGGACGTGCAGGCATCCATCGTCGCCGCGCCGGGGGACAGCGGCCTCGTGCGCCTGCCGCCACGCGCAGCGCCCGCCGCGGCGCAGCCGATCGCGACGGCGGCGTCCGCAGCGTCGGCCGGTGCCGAGCGCGGGCTGGTGCGGCTGCTACCCCGCGCACCGGGGGCCGGCCGTTCCGTCCGGCAGGCGGCGGACCGCTCCGCGGCGTTCCGCGTGCTGGTGTCGGTGGATGAACGGCGGCTGTGGGTCGTGCAGGGGCGCGATACGCTGTTCCGCGCGCCGATCGCGGTGGGCACCGGCCGGGTGCTGCGGCACGGCGACCGCGCGTGGCGCTTCGAGACGCCGCGCAGCGTGCGAAGCGTGCTGGCCAAGCAGAGCAACCCCGTGTGGGTGCCGCCGGACTGGCACTACGCGGAACTGGCGGCGGACAGCGGCTGGACGCTCGTCCCCCTGGGGCGCGGCCGGCCCGCGCGCTTGCCCGACGGCAGCCGGCTGGAGGTGCGCGGCGATCTCGTGGCCCACGTGCGCCCGGACGGCGGCATGGAGTTCATCCCGGAGGGCGAGGAGGTGGTCTTCGGGACCACGCTGTACATGCCGCCGGTAGGTACAGCCCGGCGCGTGCCCGGCGAACTGGGCGCGTACAAGCTGGACCTGGGCAACGGCTACATGCTGCACGGCACGCCGCACAAGGAATCCATCGGCCAGGCGGCCACGCACGGCTGCATCCGCCTGGACGACGACGCCATCGCGCACCTGTACCGCACCGTCCCCGTCGGCACGCCCGTGTACATCTTCTGAACACCGCGGCTCCCGGATGCGAACGGTCCCGCCCGGCACACCGAAGTGCCGGGCGGGACCGCTTCGCATGAAGACGCGGGATAGCCGGGTCTACGGCGTGCTGCGGCTCCGCCGGCCGAGCGCCCGGCGGATGGACGGATTGCGGGGCAGCGTGATTCCGTTCCACTCCGCGAGGCGCACCGCGTTCTCTCGATCCGCGTGCACCAGGCGCATGAGCGCATCCGCAGCCTTGCTCTGGAACACACGGCCGGATTCCCAGCGCACTACCGTTTTGGGACCCAGGCCAAGCAAACGCTCAAACTCGTCCTGCTTCAAGCCGAGACTCAGCCGGAGCGAGGCGATCTCGTCTGGCCCAAGCAGGTTCTCCCGGCTTCGGATCTCAGCGTACACCGCGTTCTGCGCAAGATCCATCTGCTCGGGGGAGTACATGATGTCTCCGCAGGCATCGCACTTCATCAGCGAGACGGGGACAGTCACTTCGCGCCCTCGTACCTTGAAGGTCTGGGGCTCGACGACTTCGCGATATCTGCCCTCGCACCGTCTTCCGCACTTCATTTGGGCACCTTGGATCAGTGGAGACTGAAGATCCGGACTTCTCCCGACGGCTCCAGCACCAGTTTCAGCGACAGTCCCGTCCGCGTACTGCTGCGGCCGGAGCGGCGATAGGGACAGATGTACCAGTCGAACGGCTCCCCTTCCCATCCATCCGCCGTGGAAAGCAGACACTTGTGAAAGTGCTGTGATGCCAGCCCCGCGATCGCTTGCTCGACCTCCGCACGTGACAGCTGAGTTTCGATCACGCCCGCCGCCGCGTACGCCATGAAGTGGTAGTTGCCCATCGCCACGGCGGCCTGGATGGCCGCCAACGAGAAATGAGGGTTGGTCTCGTCGTGCATAACCCTCCCCTGTAAAGTAGCACAGTGCTGCCCGGTCAACAACCGTCCGCCGGGCAGGAAGTAAACGAGGCGCACATTGTGTCCGTGGGGCGTCCCACGTGCAAGCTTTCACGGCCAAAGGGAAATTACGGCCACGTAGGGGACGGCATGTGTCCTCGATTCTGTGCACCCGGAAGCCGACGCGTATCATCCGCACCTGCAAAAAATCCAGCAGCCACGGGGGATACGTAGCAGATACGCGACTGTTCCCGTATCACGTGCAGGCTGGTCCCGGTCTTGTAATAGGTCGCTCCCGAAGCCAGGCACGCGGGTGTGCCTGGGAACTGGATCGGAACCCAGCTGGAGCAATGAGAAGAACCGTATTGATGCCCGCCGTGGCCGCCGCCGCGCTGTTCGCCTCCGTGCAGACCGCGCAGGCGCAGGTGTTCACGCCGAGCTACCAGTCGCCGGTGGTGATGAACGACATCGGCGTGTACCTGAGCGACTCGCCGGGCGACATGGCGCTGGAGGGGATCTGGCGCAGCGGGCCCGTGGGGCTGCGCCTGGGCTACGTGGACGCGGAGCCGGACGGCCTGGTCTCGCTGGGCGGCGAGGTGCGCGTACCGCTTGCGGCGCCCATCGACATCGCGTTTACGGCGGGCGCGCAGGGGCTCATCGGCGAGGTGGACGCGCTGGGGGTGCAGGCGGGGCTGAGCCTGGGCCAGCGCTTCGTGAACCCGGGCGTGGCGCTCACGCCGTACATCCACCCCCGCGTAGCCATCATCGACGGCTTCGCGGAGAACGACGACTGGGAGACGGAGCTGCTGGCCGAGCTGGGCCTGGACGCCGAGTTCTCGCAGAACCTGATCCTGCGCCTGAGCGTGGGCCTGAGCGACGAATCACCGAACGTCGGGCTGGGTCTTGCCTGGCGCCGGTGACAGCAGTGCGTTAGTGCGGGAGTGAACGACGCGCTTTCCCGATGAGCAGCAGCGACCCCGGCCGGGGCTTCCGGCCGGGGTCGTTGTTTCGTAACGGAAGACGAGGAGGATGCAGATCCTCATCCACCAGAGCGGCGGCACGCGGCAGAACTCCAGGCGCAGGCGAGGGCTTTCAGCCGCCGCTCCGCGGGCGCCCTCACCCCCCGGCCCCCTCTCCCGCAAATTACGCGGGAGAGTGGGGAGAACTTCACCGCGTAGCCGAGCCCCGCGTCGTCAGCAGATGGCGAAGGCGCGGACGGGGAAGGTGCCCATCCCCTTCACCTTCACGGGGACGGCGAAGAAGCGGCTGCCGGAATCGGGGAGGTCGCGCAGGTTGCACATGTGCTCGCAGATGGGAATGTCGCGGCCCAGGAGCACGCTGTGCACGGGGCGCGTTCCCCCATCCACGTCGTCGATGTTGAACGAGTCGATGCCCACGATGGCTGCGCCGGCATCCGCCAGGTACAGCGCGGCGTCCTCCGTGAGGTGCGGGTGGCCCTCGAAGTACGCGTCCGTTCGCCAGTTCGCGTCCCAGCCCGTGTTCACCAGCACCGCCCGGCCGCGCACGTCCAGGTCCGCGAACGCTTCGCGGCCGATGGCGCGCCCCTGCAGCCGCGGCCGCACCACCAGGCAGTCCACGTCCGCCAGCGAGGTCAGCGACAGCTCCGACAGGTCGCGGCCGTGCGCGTAGCGGTGGAACGGCGCGTCCACGTACGTCCCCGTGTTGGCCACCATGTCGATGCGCCCGATCTGGAACTCCGTCCCCGGCGCGTAGCGAGCTTTGGAGTCCTCGCGGCTCATGTAGTCGCAGATGATGGGCGCGGGCAGCCCCTTGTAGGTGATCATGCCCGATTCCACCGTGTGGCTCACGTCTACGAGGCGCCGGTCGCTCACACGCATCTCCCTGGTCGCGGTTGGTCTGGATGACTTTGCGGGAGGACAGGATAGCGGATCATGGGCAGATGCGTCAGGAGGGCGGCGGGGCGAGGGATCGAGCGGGGGATCGTGCGGGGGAGGCGGAGTGTGTGCGCACACCCGCCGGGCGATTGAAATCGCGGCACCGAAAACGTGATGTCGGCCTTCGCCGACGGCTCGTGCCGCACGCCCAGGAAGTGCACCGCGGCGGAGACGGGGCTTATGGCTTTCCCAGCGGCGGGTTTACCCGCTCACGCTCGTCGCGGGCTTTGCTTCGTGGCGCGGACTCTCGCTCCGTGTGAATCACTCCAACGCGGGCCCCGCCTTCCGACCGGGGCCTGCGTCCGGCGTGGCACTCGCCCGCGATGGACAGTCCGCGCAGGCGGACTTCGTGTGTCTGTTGCGGCGAATTCATTCGCTCTGCCCTCCCGGGCTCAGCCCTCCGGCTCTGCCCCACCCGCGCGGGCTCCGCCTTCCGGCGCGAGCCCGCGCATCCACCGATCAGCGGGGCGCGGCGGCGTGGCGGGCGGCGATGGCCTCCAGGCGCGTCTGGATCTCGTCGCGGCTCATCCACCTGCCGCGCGCCATCACACCCGCGATGCGCTGCAGGTTGGCCTCGTCCGCGAGCGGATCCGCATCCAGCAGCAGCAGGTCGGCGCGGCGGCCCACGGCCACGGTGCCGAACGCGTCGGCCCGCTGAAAGTACGCACCCACGTTGCGCGTGCCCGTGGCCAGGATGTCGAACGGCGACATACCCGCGGCGCGCATCCGCGGAAACTCGCGGTGCAGCGAAAAGCCGGGAATGCTGAATTCCTGCGGCGCGTCCGTCCCCATGAGGATGCCCGCCCCGCCGCGGTGCAGCGCCGCCAGCACCTGCTGCCGCGCCGCGATCACGCGCCGCGACGTGGCCATGTCGAACTGGGGCGCGTTGCGCCGCTGGTTGAACGAGTTCACCCACGCGTTCACCTGCCGGGGCGACGCGTAGCGCAGCTCGGGATACGCGCGTAGCGAATCCAGGTCCAGCGTGGTGAACAGTACCTCCCACAGCGCCATGGTGGGCACCACCCACGCGCCCGCCTCGCGCGTGATCCGCACGGCGGAATCGAGCTTCGCGGGATCCACCGGGCCCTCCGCGCCGCCCGCGTACTCCACGTAGCCGTCCACGTGGTCAAAGGTCTCCTGCCCCATCCGCAGCGCGTGCATGAGGCCCACGTCCGCCGGCACGTGCCCGCCGAAGCGGATGCCTTCCTCCGCCGCCGTGCGCGCCATGGCGTCGTACTCCGGCCGGGTCAGGCCGGGATGCACCTTGAGCAGGTCCCATCCACCCGTCTTTTGCGCGCGCACCATCGTCGCGGCGCCCTCCGGGCTCGTGACGGAGTTGCCGTTGAAGCTCGGCCCCGCCAGGTACAGCATGGGCCCTGCCAGCTCGCCGCGGATGATGCGCCGGCGCAGCTCCAGCTGCCCCTCCGCGCCCAGCATCCCGCGCACGGTGGTGATGCCCTGCGCCAGGTACAGGAAGAGCACGTCCTCGGTGTACTGCGGGTTGCTGGCCGGCTGCGGCACGTGGCCGTGCATCTCCGCCAGGCCGGGCGTGAGGTACTTGCCGCGCCCGTCGATGCGCCGCGCGCCATTCGGCACCGCCACGGATGCGCTGGGCCCCACGGCGATGATGCGGTCGCCCTGCACGAGCACCGTCTGGCCGGGGAGCGCGCGCTCCGTGTCCATGGGGATGACGGTCACGTCCACGAAGGCCGTCACTGCGTCCGCGCCGGCCTGGGCGCAGGCGGCGGACGGGAGGGCGGCCCCCAGCAGGAGCGCGGCGGCGGCGATGATGCGGGACGGGCGGGCGAGCTTCATGGGCACGACTCGTGGGCGGGTGGATAGGGATCGGGGGCGGAATGGCGAACCGTCCCGGCGCCGACCGGATGCAGGCGAAAGAATTAGCACGTCAAGCTGCGATGCGGTAGAGCCCTGCGCCAGCGGGATGGGGCGAAGGGCGCGTCGGGAGGGATGGATCGGTCGAGATGCGGGGTGCGGGGCGCGGGCCGAGCGCCCCCCTCCCCGACCCTCCCCCACAAACTGCGTGGGAGGGAGAACGGCGGATGGAGTGTCGCCCGTCGCCGGTGTACGGGGATCGCGGCGGCATGCTTCCGCGGACGGCGGGCGGAATCCGTGCGCAAACCGGCCGGCGATTGAAATCGCGCCAATGAACCCGCATTGTCGGCCTGCGCCAGGCCTGCGCCGACAGCTCGTGCCCGGTCGCGTGAGTGCACCGGAGCGTATTTCAGCAGTTGAAGCCCCGTTCGGCGAGCGCAGCGAGCCGAGACGGGGCTTACCGCTTTCCCAGCGGCGGCTTTAGCCGCTCAGGACGGATGCGCGCGACGCTCCACGGTCCTTTCCCTGGCCGATGATGCCCGCTACGCTCCCGTCCCTTTCTGTGCCCGATGAAGCCTCACGCAGTTTGTGAGGCTTACCGCTTTCCGAGCGGCGGCTTCAGCCGCTCAGGACGGATGCCCGCTACGCCTCCGTCCCTTTCCTTGGCCGAAGATGCCCGCTACGCTCCCCGTTCCTTTCCCTGGCTCGGCCGGACACGGCGTGTATCGAAAAACCCGTCGCGCACCTTGCCAACCTTCCGGGCGCGACGTACATCCAAGGGCAGGTGCGAAAATTCCAGCACGTCCGTCCCGGCGGGCGGGGCGGCGGCACCGCGCGGACACGCATCGTCCCGCGCGGCCCGCCATCCATCCCGCGGTGGTTTCCGCCGGGGGGGCGCACGACGTAGACTGTCCGCGTGCACCCGCCGTACCTCCGCGCCCCGCCCGGGCGCGTCGCACGACCCGCTGCACCCGTCCCGAACCGACCCCCACACGTTCGTCGGAGCAACCCCATGAGACGCAGAGAGTTCGTCCTGCGGAGCGCGGCCACCACCGCGGCGCTGGGCGCAGGGCAGCTGGTGCTGCCGCGCATGATCGCCGCCGCGGCGCCCCGCGAGGCAATGGACCCCGTGTTCAACCGCGAGCTGGCCATGCGCGCCCTTGACGCGGCCCGCGCGGCCGGCGCCACCTACGCGGACGTGCGCATCTCGCGCAACCGCGCGCAGCAGCTGGGCACGCGCGAGCAGCAGATCACCTTCTTCAACGACACCGACACCTTCGGGTTCGGCGTCCGCGTGGTGGCGAACGGGTCGTGGGGGTTCGCCGCCAGCCGCGAGCTGAACGCCGAGGAGGTCACGCGCGTGGCGCAGCAGGCCGTGGCGCAGGCGCAGAGCAACGCCACCGCCCGCGCGCGGCCCCTGGAGCTGGCGCCCGTGGAGCGCGTGGCCGAGGGGCGGTGGCGCGCGCCCATCGAGATCGACCCGTTCGACGTGCCCATCGAAGAAAAGGTGGACCTGCTGCTGCGGGCCAACGCGGCGGCCCTGGCCGTGAACGGGGCCCGGTTCGTCACCTCCAACATGTTCTTTCTCAAGCAGGACAAGACCTTCGCCAGCACCGAAGGCTCGTTCATCGAGCAGACGCTTTACCGCTCGTGGCCGCTCATGGACGTCACGGCCGTGGCGGCGGACGGCAGCGACTTTCAGCAGCGCGAGTCGGTGGACCTGGCCCCGCGCGGGCTGGGGTACGAGCACGTGCGCAACGGCGACCTGGTGGGCAACGCTACCCGCTGGGCCGAGGAGGCCGTGGCCAAGCTGACGGCCAAGTCGGTGGATCCGGGCCGCTACGACCTGGTGCTGCTGCCCACGCACCTGTGGCTCACCATCCACGAGAGCATCGCGCACCCCACGGAGCTGGACCGGGTAATGGGCTTCGAGGCCAACTTTGCGGGCACGTCGTTCATCAACCCCGTGGAGGACTACCTGGGCAAGTTCCGCTACGGGCGCGAGTTCATGCAGGTCCAGGGCGAGCGCTCGTCCGTGGGCGGCCTGTCCAGCGTGGGCTTCGACGACGAGGGCGTGCGGCCCGACGAGTACCTGATCGTCAAGGACGGCGTCCTGAACGACCTGCAGACCACGCGCGAGCAGGCGCCCATGCTGGCCGACTGGCACCGCCAGCAGGGCAAGCCCGTGCGCAGCCACGGCAACAGCTACGCGGAGGGATGGGAGTTCGTGCAGTTTCAGCGGATGCCCAACGTGAACCTGCTCCCCAACGCCGAGCGCGACGTGTCGGTGGAGGAGCTGATCGCCGACGTGCAGAACGGCATCCTGATCGACGGCGACGGATCGTTCAGCATCGACCAGCAGCGCTTCAACGCGCAGTTCGGCGGGCAGACGTTCCAGGAGATCAAGAACGGCCGCATCACGGGCACGCTCAAGGACGTGGCCTACCAGATGCGCACGCCGGAGTTCTGGAACGGAATGGACCTGCTGGGCGGCCCCAGCACCGTGTTCATGGGCGGATCGTTCTTCGACGGCAAGGGACAGCCTTCGCAGAGCAACGCCGTATCGCACTCCTGTCCGGCGGCCCGCTTCCGCCAGGTCAACGTCATCAACACCGGCCGGAGCAGCTGACCCATGCCCGCACGCTACCTCTCGCGCGCCGACGCCGAAGCCATCGCCCAGAAGGTGCTGTCGTTCAGCACGGCGGACGACGCGCGCGTGAACCTGTTCAGCACGTCCACGGGAAACACGCGCTTCGCGCAGAACCAGGTGAGCACGGCCGGCGACACGTACGACGTGAACGTCACCGTCACCAGCGCGTTTGGAAAGCGCACGGCATCGGCCACCACCAACAGCCTGGACGATGCGTCGCTGCGCGCCCTGGTGCAGACGTCGGAGCGGCTGGCGCGCCTGGTGCCGGAGGACCCGGAGTACCTGGGCGAGCTGCCGCCGCAGCAGTACCTGCCCGTGGAGCCGTTCTTCGACAGCACGGCCGACATGACGCCGGCGGACCGCGCCCGTGCCGTCATGCAGGTGGCGGGGCCCGCCTCGCGGCGCAACCTGCTGTCCACGGGCTACCTGTTCCACTCCACCAACGCCAACGCCGTCGCCAACAAGAAGGGGCTGTTCGCCTACGCGCGCGGCACCCGCTTCAACCTGTCCGCCACCGTGCGCACGCCCGACGGCACGGGGAGCGGCTGGGCCAGCGGCGGCGACAACGACTGGACGCGGGTGGACCTGGCCGAGGTGGGTGCCCGCGCCATCCAGAAGGCCGAGGCGTCGCGCAACCCGCGGGCGGTGGAGCCGGGCGAGTGGACGGTGATCCTGGAGCCCGTCGCGGTCGCCAACCTGGTGCAGCTGATGGCCAACGCCATGAACGCGCGTCCGGCGGACGAGGGACGCTCGTTCTTCAGCAAGCAGGGCGGCGGCAACAAGATCGGCGAAAAGTTCCTGGATGAGCGCATCAGCATTACCAGCGACCCGGCGGACCCGCGGATGCCCGCGGGGCCCTTCAACGGCGAGGGGCTGCCGACGGGGCCCGTGACGTGGGTGCAGAACGGGGTGCTGCGCGACCTGTTCTACAACCGCTTCTGGGCGCAGCGGAACAACCGGCAGCCCAACTCGTTCCCCGGCAGCTGGGCCATGACGGGCGGCAACGCCAGCATGGACGAGATGATCCGCTCCACGGACCGCGGCCTGCTGGTGACGCGCATGTGGTACATCCGCGCCGTGGACCCGCGGACCATCCTGTTCACGGGGCTCACGCGCGACGGCACGTTCCTCATCGAGAACGGGCGCATCACCACGGCGGTCAAGAACCTGCGCTGGAACGAGTCGCCCATCTTTTTGCTGAACAACATCGAGATGATGAGCGCCCCCGTGCGGGTGAACGCGGACGACGGCGGCGAGGACGGCGCGTCGGTGATGGTGCCCGCCATCAAGGCGCGCGACTTCACCTTCAGCTCGCTGAGCGACGCGGTGTAGGCGTCCCCCACCCCCCGGCCCCCTCCCCCGGCAAACTGCGCCGGGAGAGGGGGAGCGGAACGGGGGAGCGGCGGATGCCAATCATCCCAGCGCGGGCATTCGTTCCGGGAGCACGCACCCGCCGGACCGGGTAAACCCGCCGCTGGTAAAGCCATAAGCCCCGTCTCGGCTCGCTGCGCTCGCCGAACGAGGCTTCAACGGATCCTCAGCAACCGATTCGCCAGCGCTCTGCCCGTCACCGGACAGAGCGCGGTGAAACCCTTGACCGAGCGGTGTAGTACCTTTTAATAAGAATGCGATTCGCATTTGCATCCGCACACCCGAACCGCCGTTGCTCGTGGCCGATTCCCGATCCGCATCCATCCGCGCGCCCCGGCAGCCGCGCAGCCGAAAGACGGAGGAGCGCATTCTCCAGGCGTTCGGCGAGCTGCTTTCCGGCGCGCGCTTCGAGGACGTGTCCGTGCAGCAGGTCGCCGGCCGCGCGGGCGTGTCCGTGGGCGGCTTCTACGCGCGCTTCGCCAGCAAGGACGAGCTGCTGATGCACGCCATGTACGCGGGCTACGTCCGCGACGCGCTTGCGGAGGCGGAGCAGGTCTTCGCCCCCGGCCGGTGGGACGGCGCGGGCATCGGCGCCGTGGCGGAAGCGTACTTCGGGCTGATGCTGCGCACCGCGGCGGGGCACGGGACGGTGCTGCGGGAGATCGTCCATCACACCCGCGGCAACCCGGAGACCATCGCCGGGAGCACGGCGTGGGCGGCGTTCCGCCAGGGCGTCCACGAGCCGTTCCGGCGGCTGCTGGCGGAGCGGATGGACGCGATCGACCATCCCGATCCGCCGTTCGCCGTGCGCTTCGCCTTCAGCGCCTGCTCGTCGGCGCTGCGGGAGAGCGTGCTGTTCGGGCACATGGAGCCGTCCATGGGCCCGGTCGAATCGGACGTGATGGCGCGCGAGCTGGCACGCATGTTCTGCCGCTACCTGGGCATTCCCTTCCCCGCCGGGCCGGACGCCGGAGACTGATCCCCATCCACGAGATCCGACCATGGACATCATCGCAGTGCGCATCCGCCTGCGCACTTTCTCCATTGCCACCGCCGCGCTCGCGCTCGCCTCGCCCGGCGCCGCCGCGCAGACTCCGTCCCACGCGTCGCCGTCATCCGCATCCGCCCCGTCTTCATCCACCCCGTCCACATTGAACGATGCGGCGCAGGTGCGGCAGGTCGCGGACGAGTACCTGGCGGCGCTCGTCCGCAACTTCCCGGGCACGAACGAGGCGCTGGGGAGCGGCCCCGCCCCGGAGCGGTGGGCCGACAACTCGCCCGCCTTCCAGGCCCGCTGGGACCGGGAGCAGGACGGATACCTGGCCCGCCTGCGCGCCGTGGACGCGGACGCGCTCTTCGGGCAGCCGGAGTGGCTCATCCACGGGATGATGCGCGAGGCGCTGGAGGGCGACGCGGCCCAGCGTGGCTGCCGGTTCGAGCTGTGGTCGGGGGCGGACCAGATCTTCGGCTGGCACCTGGGCATAAGCCAGCAGGCGGGCGTGTCGAGGGCGGAGACGGCGGAGGACCGCGCCCGCACGCTGGCCCGCTGGCGGGACGTGCCCCGCTACGCGCGGGGGGAAATGGACAACCTGCGCGCGGGGCTCGCCGCCGGGTACGCCGCCCCGCGTGAGAACGTGCTGCGCGTGATCCAGCAGGTGCAGGGGATGCTGCCGGACTCCGTGGAGGCGTCCCCGGTATGGACGCTGACGACGCGCTCGGCGGATCCGGAGTACGTGCGGCAGGCGGGCGCCATCGTCCGCGACGACGTGTATCCCACGATGCGCGCATACCTGCGCTTCCTGGAGACGGAGTACCTGCCGCACGCGCGGACGGACCCCGGCCTGTGGTCGCTGCCGGACGGCGCGGCGTGCTACCGCGGCGTCATCCGGCGCAGCACCTCGCTGGACGTGGCGCCGGAAACGCTGGCGCGGATGGCCCGCGAGGCGCGCCTGGAGCTGGAGGCGGAGCTGCGCCCGCTGGCCACGGCGGCCACGGGGGAGACGGATCTGGGCGCCGCGCGGGAGCGGCTGCGGACGGACCCGGCGTTCGCGTTCGGCTCGCGCGAGGCCAAGCTGGCCGCCGCCCGCGCGCAGATCGACAGCCTGCGGACGATGATGCCGCGCGCATTCTCCCGCGTGCCGACGACGCCGCTGGTGGTGGAGCCCGGGCCGGGGTACACGGAGGCGTCGCGGCCGGGCGCCTGGTACGACGCGGCGCCCCTGGACGGCAGCCGTCCGGCCACGTTCTTCATCAACCTGGGCAACGCCGAGCGGGCGCCGCGCATGGAGCTGTCCACCGCCACCTCGCACGAGGGATGGCCGGGGCACCACCTGCAGGTCGCGTGGGCGCAGGAGCGCGAGGTGCCGCACCCGGTAATGCGGCTGCTGCGCACGCCGGCCTTCAGCGAAGGGTGGGGGATGTACGCCGAGCGCGTGGCGGACGAGGTGGGCGCCTTTCGCGATCCCGTGATGCGCGCCGGCATCTACGCGCACCTGGCGGATGCCCTGGTGGCGCTGGAGATCGACCCCGGCATCCACGTGGGCCGCTGGACGCGCGAGCAGGCGGTCGATTCCATGATGACCATCTCCCGCCGCTCCCGCGCGGCCGCCGAGGTCTACGCGGACCGGCACGCCGCCACGCCGGGGCAGCTCATCACCTACATGACGGGGTACCTGGAGATCGTGAACCTGCGCGAGCAGGCGCGCCGCGAGCTCGGCAGCGCGTTCGACCTGCGCGCATTCCACGACGTGGTGCTGGACGACGGCCCGGTGACGCTGCCCATGCTGCGCGCCAAGGTGGAGCGCTGGATCGCGAGCACGAAGAGCGGCGGTGCGGGCTGAAAACACCAGCCCCACGCGGAAAAGCGGCGCATCGATCCCGCACGCACGGTCTTGGGAGAGCCTGCCGAAGTGGATGCCTGCCCCCGTGACGGCCGGACGCGGACCGGAGGCGACCGGCAGCGTGCCTGCTGTCCTTGGTAGAGGCGCCGCTGCCGGCGAGGAGACGGCATCCGCGTTTTTCGGGAGAGGCAGGATCGTGGCCGCGGAGGTGGGGGTGTGCCTCGCACGACATCCACCTGATCGCGATCAGTAAAAATCTGCCTGCGCCCGAAAGCTGGCGGGCATCGTCTCGCTTCATCGGCCAGGGTCGTCAAAATGGCCAAGACGAGCCGAGGCCATCTGTAGGATGCCGAAGTGCACCACGACGCGGAGATCCGGTAGGACGCGGCGGGCGCGGAGAGACGATTCTCCGCGCCCGTTGCGCGTGTGGATGCCAGCCGGAACGTAGCCGAACTGTCTACCTTTTGGCACACGGCGGCCGTCGTGATTCCCCCGCCAGATGCGCAGACGTATCCTTCGCCCATGCGTCCACCTCAACACTTTGCCCGGCTGCTCCGTCCAGGGAGAGAATGACCGGCGAAACCGACGCTCAACTCGTCGCCCGGGTGCGGCGCGGAGACCGCGCCGCCGCGGGTGCCCTGGCCGAACGCCACCTGCGTGCGTGCCGGGCCGTCGCGCTCGCCGTCACGGGGGAGGAGAGCGACGCGGACGACGTGTGCCAGGACGCGTTCGTGGCCGCCATCGAACGCATAGACGGGTGCCGGCAGCCGGACCGGTTCGGCGCGTGGCTCATGCAGATCGTCCGCAACCGCGCCCGCGACCTGCTGCGCGCCCGCGCCCGGCCGGTCCTCTCCATCGACGGGATGGACATCGCCTCCCCCCGCGCGTCGCCGGCGGCGGAGGCGGAGCGGCAGGACGAGCAGACGAGGCTGCTGGCCGCGATGAAGGAGCTGCCGGAAGAGCGGCGCGAGGTGCTGCTGCTGCACGACCTGGAGGGATGGACGCACCGCGAGATCGCGGAGCGCATGGGACTGCCGCCGGGCACGGTGCGCTCGCACCTGCACCACGCACGCCGCCGCATGCGCGGGCTGCTGCCGGAACTGGAGGGGGAGACCGATGGATGAACGGCGCCTGGACCTTTCCGCGCTGGACCCGGCGCGGGACCCCGCCCGGTGGCGCATGGTGTTCGATGCGACGCTGTCGCGCGTGGACGACGTGCTGCTGCACCGCCGGCAGGACCCACTGGCCCTGATCGCGGGTTGGCACCGCCCGCTGCTCGCCGTGGCCGCTGCCGCCGTACTGATGCTGGTACCCGTGGAGGTGCTACTGGAACGGCGCGAGACACGCGTGGAGACGGTCCGCGGCCTCGTGGAGGTGTCCACCGCCTGGGCCCGCGAGGGGCGCGCGCCGACCGGCGCGGAGCTGCTGCGGGCCATGGACACGGGAGTGGCGCCGTGAAGCACCGCGCACGGACCGTCGGCGCGCTGCTGCTGGCCGCCAGCTTCGCCGTGGGCGGGCTGACGGGCATGGCGGCCGAGGAGGCGCTGGGGCTGGACTGGTTCGACTTCCTGGACGAGGACGCCGCCCCCGCGGAAGACCGCCTGTTCACCGGCGTGTCGCTGACGGATGCGCAGGAGCGGCGGATCCGGGACATCCGGGAGCGTCGCGAGGACCGGCTGGAGGGATACTGGGAAAGCAGGCTGCCGGACATCCAGCGGATCGTGGACGATTCGTACGGCGAGATGCGGCAGGTGCTCACGCCGGAGCAGCAGCCGGCGTTCGACCGGCGTGTGCGCGAGATGCGGGGACGCGTCTCGGCCGAGCGTGACTGAGCAGGATCATTCTGAAGGGATGGGAACGATGGCGGAGCGAGGATTGTTCAAGTTCGGCGGGCTGCTGTTCATCGGCATGCTGGTGATCGCCGCGGTGGCGTACGCAACGGGCGGCGGACGGCCCGCGGCAGAAGCGGCGCCGTCCGCGCTGAACCCGCCGCGGACGGGCACCGTGCCCCTGGCCAGGGCGGAGGACGCGCCGGCCCCTGCGGACGCCGTCTGCGCGCTCGACGGGGCCAAGCGGCCGCTGGACGACGACATCAACGAGAGCAGCGGCGTGGCGGCCAGCCGGGCGCACGCGGGGACGTTCTGGACGCACAACGACTCCGGCGACCCCGTCGTCTACGCCGTGGACGCGCAGGGACGCACGACGAGCCGCGTGCGCGTGACGGGCGCGGCCGTGGAGGACTGGGAGGACATCGCCCTGGCCCCCTGCCCTGCCGGCGGCGACTGCCTGTACGTGGCCGACATCGGCGACAACGACGCCCGGCGCGCGTCCGTCACCGTCTACCGCGTGCCGGAGCCCGCGCCCGGCGCATCCCAATCCGCACCGGCGACGGCGATCCGCCTGCGCTACCCGGACGGCGCGCACGACGCGGAAGCGCTGTTCGTGCTGAACGGCGCCATCCACGTGGTCACCAAGGGGGAGAGCGGCCCCATCGTCCTCTACCGCGCACCCGCCGATGCCGGTGCGGGGGGAGAGGCGACGCTCGAGCGGGTCCGCGAATTGTCGCCGGCCAAGGTGGACCGGCCGGAGCGCATCACAGGCGGCGGCGCCAGCCGGGACGGCCGCTGGGTCGTGCTGCGCACCCTGCACGCGGCGACGATCTACCCCGCCGCGGAGCTCGCCGGCACGGGCGCCCTGTCTCCCCGGCGCGTGGACCTGCGGGGACTGGATGAAAAGCAGGGCGAGGGCATCGCGTTCACGCCGGACGGATCGCTGCTCGTGACGAGCGAGGGGAGCAAGAAGAAGCAGCCTGCCACCTTTGCGCGGCTGACCTGCACGTTGCGGTAGAAACTACGGATTTCACGCAGGGAACGGAGGGAACGGAGTACTTCAGGTGCAGTACTCCGTTTTCCCCCGTTCCCTGTGCGTGAGAATGCTTTTCTGGCGTGGGGACGATACGATACGGCACTCGGCCGGGCTTGCTCCTTGCCGGTCGGCGTGAGCGGGCACCGAGCGCGGAGATCGCAACAGGATGATGCAGTGAGCGGAGACAAGTCGCGGGACGACCGGCCGCAGAGCGCGGCGCTCCCCTATCGCATGAACGGCGCGACGGTGGAAGTGCTGCTCGTGACGCCGCGCGGGGGCGAAGGATGGATCATCCCCAAGGGCAAGGTCGAGCACCGGCTGGGTCCCGCGAAGTCCGCGCGCCAGGAAGCGGAGGAAGAGGCGGGCGTGCACGGCGAGATCGACCGCGAGGTGTTCGACCAGTACCGCCACGGCGGCGGGGGCGACGGCCCGCTCGTGGCCGTCTACCTGCTGCGCGTGACGCGTGAGATGGATGCGTGGCCCGAGGCCCATGAGCGCGAGCGGCGCTGGGCCAACCTGGACGAGGTGTCGGAGCTGGTGGTGGATCCCGGCCTCGCGCGGGTGATGCGCGAGGCGGCCCTGCACCTGGCCACGCACGCCCCCGCCGCGTGGCGGGCCGCGGAAGAGGCGCGGCACGGCACGCGCGGACGCCGGCGCCGCCTGGTGGGCTCGGCGCTGGCGATCGCGGCCGCGTTCGGACTGGCGGCGATCGCGTTCATGGCGGGATGACACCGGGTACTTTCATCCCCACGCACGTTCGGAAGAGCATCACGCGGAGGGCGCGGAGGAAAGGGAGAGAGGACGCGGAGAAAGAAGGTTTTTCTCCGCGTCCTCTCTTTTTGTCTCCGCGTCCTCCGCGTGGTTTTTCTTCCCTGTCGTTTCCTGATGCGGGATGCGGCCGAGACCCTACGCCGCGCCGCTTGCCCGCCGGCGCTGGATGATGCGGAAGACGCGGTAGAAGTACGCCAGCACGGCAAGGATGACGATGCCCGAGCTGACGGGCCCCATCCACTGCTCCACCTCCTTGAAGCGGCTTCCCAGCGCGAGTCCCGCGTACGCCAGCGCGAAGGTCCACAGGCCGGTGCCCAGCGCGGAGAGCGCCAGGAACTGCGGCAGGGGCATGCGGCTGAACCCCGCCGGCACGGAGATCAGCGTGCGCACCACGGGCACCAGCCGGCCAAAGAACACGCTCGTCCGGCCGTGGCGCGCGAACCAGTCCGTGGCGCGGGTCACGTCCTCCGGCGTCATGGCCAGCCAGGTGCCATGCCGCTCCACCCACGCCGCCAGCCGGTCGTGCGATACGGCCCGGCCCACCCAGTACCAGAACCCCGCCCCGGCCAGCGAGCCCAGCGTCCCCGCGATCCCCATCGCCCAGAAAGGCGCCTCGCCGCGCGACGAGAGGTAGCCGGCCAGCGGCATGATGACCTCGGACGGCAGCGGCGGAAACAGGTTCTCCAGGAACATCAGCAGCGCCACGCCCAGCGGCCCCATCCCCCGCACCACGTCCACCACCCAGTTCTCCACCCGCCCTCCTCCGTTCGTCGCGGATCCAGTCTTCCCCTTCCCCAGACGCGCCGCGTGCCCGATGTGTTGAGGCGGGCTCCGCGTCCTGTGCGGGATGCGGGCCGCTACATCAGCCGGGCGTGGTCCGCGACGCGATCCGTGGCGATGAGCTCGCGCAGCTCGTCCGCGACCTGCTCGCCGGCGGCGACGACCGTGCGCCAGGCGCGGATGCGCTCCGCCTCCGGCATCCGGTAGAAGTCGTTGCGGTCGGGGATCTTGCCGCCCGGCAGCCGCGCCACGAACTCCGCGGACGGCGCCAGCACCAGCGCGCGGCGAAAGACCGGCCCGCGCGCGCGGCGCCAGGGCAGCGCCTTGTCGAACCACCCCGGCACGATGTGCGGAAAGAAGTGCGGGTACAGCACCAGCCCCTCGCCGGGCCCAAAGTCGAACGCCAGGTGGTAGTCGATGACGCCGCCGTCGCGGTGCACGCCCGCCGGCGCGCCCGGCACGGTCACGCCGCTCAGCACCAGCGGGATGGAGCCGGACGCCAGCAGCGCCGGCCGCAGGTTCTCGCGCGTGAGCGGCAGGTGCGCCGTGGGCAGGTCCGCCAGGCCGCGGAAGGGGCTCGCGTCGCCGGCCGTGTGGAAGATGACGCGCCGCATCTGCAGGGCCAGGGCGCGGCGGGTGAGCAGGTTGGCGGATGCGAAAAGGGCCAGCCCCGCCATCTGCACCCACGCGCGCTCGCTGGCCGCCATCCCCCGGCACTCTGCCGTGATGACGTGCAGGTACGCCCAGGGATGGGACAGGATCTCGTCCGCGCCGTCCGGCCCCAGCAGCACGTCGAGCACGCGCGCGCTCACGGCGCTCACCTCCGGCGGCGTGGGTTTGCGGTCGAAGCGCTGCTCGATGTACGCGTCGTGCCCGCGGGCCAGCGCCGCGGCGGGGTCGCGCTGCGCCAGGCACGCCATCCGCCAGCTGCCGATGGACGAGCCGATCAGGTGCAGCGGCCGCTCGCGCGGCACGGCGAAGAACTCGGCGAAGAGAAAGCGGTCCACCCCCGCCAGCGCCAGCCACTTGGGCCCGCCCGAGGCCCCCGGCACCACGTCCACGTCCTCCGCGCGCAGCCCGCGCTCCCGCAGGATGCGCAGCGCGTCCGGCCCGGCCAGCAGGGCAAGCGAAGAAGCCATTCGCGATCCGTCGTTCACGATCAGGCGCCCGTGCCTCGCGCGAAATCGGCGGAGGCACGGAGAGAAACCCATCAGCCGAAGCGGCGCCCATCCTAGCGGGATTGATGCCCGCGGGCCACGCGGTGCGCGCCGTCCTTCGCCGGCGCGCCGAATGTGCTACCTTCCCGCGCGCTGGGGACGGGACCGCGAACGACGGGGTGACCAGGGGATGTGGATCGCATTCGCGCTGATCGCCGCCGTGTGCATGGCGGGGAGCAGCTTTTCGCTCAAGCGGGCGGTGGAGCACGGTGGTGCCGTCGTGTCGACGTTCGCCGCGCGGTCCGTGGCGGGCGTGCTCCTGCTGGGGCTCGTCGCCGCGACGGGCACGTGGCATCCGCTGACGCCGGCCTACTGGACGGCGGTGGGGCTGGTGCTGGTGCCGGAGATCCTGGGGACGATCTTCCTTACGCTGGCCCTGCGCTCCGGCGACCTGTCGCTCGTGCAGCCCATCCTGGGCCTGCTGCCGGGGCTGGTGATGCTGGGCGGCGTCGTCCTTCTCGGCGAGGTGCCGACGCTGCCCGCCGGCGCGGGCGTGGTGCTGGTGACGCTGGGCGTGTACTGCGTGGGGCTGCAGGGCGGCGGCTCGCTGCTGGAGCCCATCCGCGCCCTGGGCCGCACGCCAGCGAGCTGGTATGCGCTCGGTTCCGCCGCGGCGTGGAGCCTGTCCACGCTCGTGCACAAGCGCGGGATTGCGGCCGTGGGCCCGTTTCCGTGGGCGGCCACGCTGGCGTTCGTCTCCGCCATCGGCCTCGGCCTGGTGCTGCCCCTGCTGGCGCGGCGGACGAAGGGCGAGCTCGGCTGGCCGGAGGACAAGGGGCCGTGGGTGCGCTTCGTGTGCCTGGGCGGGCTGGCGTTCGCGGTGCAGCAGATGGGGCTGCACACGGCGCTGCGGCTGGCCCAGGCCGGGTACGTGATCGCGATCTCGTCCACGGGGATCCTGGTGGCGACGGCGCTGGGGATTCTCGTGCTGGGCGAGCACGCCGCCGCCCGCACCCGCGCCGCCGGGGCCCTGCTGGTGTGTGCGGGCGCCATGCTCATCGCGCTGTTCGGGTGAGGGGGGCGGAGGAGGCGGGGCGCGAGGTGGAGTAGTTCC
>DASQZE010000327.1:0-4240 GCA_035638875.1 Longimicrobium sp. | reverse complement strand
CCCAGGCGCGGCCCAGCAGGTACCAGCCGTCGCCCCCGCCCACGCGGTCCAGCCAGTCCTTGCCCTCCAGCAGGCCGAAGACGTTCTCCCATCCGCCCCACCCCGCCTCCGTCTTGGCGGCCACGAGCAGCAGCTCGGGATCGCTCTGCGGATTGGTGAGCTCGCGCAGCCGGCGGGCGGCGCGCCAGTTCCGCTCCTGCGCCAGCAGCTGCGCCACGTCCGCCGGCACGTCGGGCCCGCGGACGAGCGCGGTGGCGGCCGCCGCGGGCGCACGCGGCCGCTCAGGGGGCGTGGACGGCTCGGCCAGCCGCACGGCGGCCCACACGAGCACGGGAAGGAGCACGGCGGAGCCGCCGGCGATGAGCTGGGTGCGTCGGTCGTGGATGTTCATCGGAGCGGGCGGGCTGCCAGTTGTGTGCCCGCAAGGGAGAGTGGCTGCTGCTGAACGGGTGTTTTGCACTCGATGTGAGGATGGACTCTCCCTAGCGAGCGGACTCCCGGCGGGCGCCCCCACCCGCTCGATTCCTCGCGACCTCCCCAAAAAACCCTGGGGGAGGTGAACGACCGACATCGATCGATGCAGATATCCGGCGGCATCGTCGTTGCCCGGCAGAGACGCGGGGTTCGCGGATGACCCGGGGCCGGTGATGCGGAGGGGCGGATGATACAGCACGCGGCGGAGCGGCCGGAGGCGCTGGACAGCGCGATCCGGCACATCGGGACGGCGATCGAGGTGGGCGGCGTGGCGATGCTGGTGCTTACGGCCATCGTCGCGACGCTTCTGCTGTTCCGCGACTGGTGGCGCGAGCGCACGTTCGCGCCGGCGTACAAGGCCTACCGTCGCAACCTGGGGCGCGGCATCCTGCTGGGGCTGGAGTTCCTCGTCATCGGCGACATCATCGGCACGGTGGCCGTGGAGCCCTCGTTCGAGAACCTGGGCGTGCTGGGGCTCATCGTCATCATCCGCACGTTCCTCAGCTTCTCGCTGGAGGTGGAGATCGAAGGCCGGCTCCCGTGGAAGAGCGCGGACGACGGGAGGAAGCGGGAGGAGGTGTAGGGGCGGGGACGAGTGCGGAAGCGGGAGAGGTGATGGAAACGATGCGCAGCCCGTCCTTGAGCGGATGAATCCGCCGCGGGGAAAGCCATAAGCCCTGTCTCGCGCCGAGGCGCGTCACGAACAGGGCTTCAACCGATGCCAGTCCCACTGGCTACGAGATGGAGACGTGGCGGTAGGAAAGTAGCGCCGGCCGCACGACGGCCGGGTCGTCCAAGCGCTGGGTCCCAAACACGGCCCCGAGCTTTGCCTGGGCACGGTCGAAGACGGCCCAGCACAGCTCGCTGGTATCCCATCGGGACCGGTACTGAATGCCGTCGATGTCGTCATGTGCTTCGTGGACGCGGCGGGCGAGGTCCTGGCACTCTCCATAATCGTCAGCCGCAATCTCGTGCGCACCGACGCCGAAGCTCGGCATCCCCTTGCCCTCCAGCTGCAGCATCCGGAGCGGCGCCGCCAGCGAAACCGATGAGCCCCCACGCAGCTTTAGCTCCCCGCGCGGGATAATAGGCACCTTGAGGCCGCGCACCAGCGTCTCCAAGATCGAGACGCCTAAGGTCGCGCCGAAGTAGCAGACTCCGAACTCGCCGCCAGGTGCATCGAAGCGATGACACGGAGGGTCGCCCTTTGCAGGCCCGAACCAGAGGGGTGCGAATGCAAGCGGATGGACGCGCCACATCACCTGCGTGACGGGCACATCCGCCAGCGGCGGATCGCCAGGCAGCAGGATCGCCATCAGGCCGCGCCGTGCTTTCCGTACGTGGCAAGGCGGTTCATTACGTCAGCGAACACCCTGGGCTCGTCCAGCCGTTCCAGCAGCATCCCGCCAGAGCCGTCCACCACGTCATCAACCAGAATGGAAACCAGCACCCACGGGTCGACGTGGCTTCCCGCCTTTGCCACCTCGGCAATACCAGGCCGGACCTTGCCTCCCTCTTGGAACTGCAGGGAAGGGAATCCCCACTGCCCGCCCGGCAGCGGCACCGCCAGCAGCTTGCGGCGGTCCATCCGCTGCTTCACACCCGGTACGCTGATGTGCAGCACCTCAGCCGCCTGCGAGGACGTAAGCAGCCCCCCGACGAGCTCCGCGATCTGGCGCTTGGATTCGGCGCCGCGCAGCAGGAGCTCGGCCCAGTCGTTCTCGGCCGCCGCGCGCGTCGCGGGCGTGGCGGCCAGGATTTCGGCGATGGTCTCGGCGGGTGACTGCGCCTCGACGGCCTTCAGCACCTCGTCGTCGCTCATCTGGTCCAGCGAGTGACGGAGCCATCGCTCCACCCTTCCCACGAGCGACGCGCGGACGCTCGTCTCCATCGAAGAGCTGACGCGAAGATCAGGTCTACGGGTCGTCCCTTTTACCGTGACGCTCCCCACGCCTGGCTTGCCCGCGCGAAGGTCGGTGTTGACGGTCCCCCCATCCACGGTGACCCTTGCCACCCGCGGTCCAGCGCCGGACGGCGGCTCGTGGGCGCCGCCCTCCACCGCCTTGAAAGCCCTCTTGCCGCCGGCTCCAGGGTCTGCCATTGCGCCGCCTTGTTGTACCTGTATAGAAATACGGATGCACTCACAGGTGAAATATAAATGCCCTGTGCACATCCTGCAACGTGATCACCCACGGTGCGATCCACCCATCCCCATTCCCCTGTCAGAACTTCCCCCACACGCCGTCGGTCGACGCGGTGGATTGCCCGGCGTGCGTCATCCGCACCTCCCCTGCCCGTGCATCCGGCGCCTGCCGACAGAGCGTGCACGCTTGTACCCGTAAGTTTCTCGCGTCACCCGGGCCATACAGCCCGGTGGCGCCGCAGCGACGGAATCGCGCGGCGCATGCGGAATCTCCATCGGGAAGCAACGGAGCCATGAGCGCACCTCTCGACACCCGGACCGACACCGTCCAGCCCTCACGGCGGGACTTCCTTCGCTTTTCGGCCCTCGGCCTTGCCGCGGGAGCGGCCGTGGCGGCCTGCGGCACGCCCGAGAACAACGCGTCCGCCGCCGCGGCACCGGCGGCACCGGCAGCATCCGGGACGCCGCATCCCGACACCAACCACACGGGCGGCACCATCGGCGCGCATCCGCGCACGCCGCAGGAAGTGCGCGCGGCGGCCGACGCCATGGACGCGCACCACGAGGCCGGCATCAAGGCCTTCCCCGCCAAGACGCAGGGCAAGGGCAATCAGCGGATGGAGCCCCGCGTGGAGAACGGGGTCAAGGTCTTCGAGCTTACGGCCGCGGCCATGAAGTGGGAGACGGAGCCCGGCAAGATGGTGGACGCCTTCGCCTACAACGGCCAGGTGCCCGGCCCGCAGATCTGGGTCAAGGAAGGCGAGCGCGTGCGCATCGTCGTCACGAACAACCTGGAGCAGTCCACGGCCGTCCACTTTCACGGTGTGGAGGTGCCCAACGACCAGGACGGCGTGCCGTTCATCACGCAGCCGCCCATCAAGCCCGGCGAAACGTACACGTACGAGTTCACGGCGCCCAACCCCGGCTCGCACATGTACCACTCGCACCACAACGCGGCCGAGCAGGTGGGCAAGGGGCTGCTGGGCGCGTTCATCATCGAGCCCAGGCAGAAGCGGGCGATCGAGAACGTGGACGTGGACTACGTGATGATCATCAACGACGGCAGCCACGGCTACACCATCAACGGCAAGGGCTTTCCGGCCACGGAGCCCATCGTGGCCAAGCTGGGGCAAAAGCTGCGCGTGCGGTTCATGAACGAGGGGATGATGATTCACCCCATGCACCTGCACGGCATGCACATGACCGTCATCGACAAGGACGGATGGCCGCAGCCGCAGCCCTGGAAGTGCGATACCATCAACGTGGCGCCGGGCGAACGGTGGGACGTGATCGTGAACTGCAACAACCCGGGCACCTGGGCGTTCCACTGCCACATCCTTCCGCACGCGGAGATGCCGAACGGGATGTTCGGAATGGTCACGGCGCTCGTGGTTCAGCCGTAAGCGCCCTCCGCGCTACGACATCGGGCCCGCCCCTGCCCGGGGCGGGCCCGTTCGCCGTTTGCGGGTCACCGGAATTTGCGCGGACAAGCGAGGTGCCGGGATCCGCTCGGCGAGACCGGCATCCCGGCAGGTCCGCCCCGCGAATGAAGAATTCGTGGCCGTGGACCCGCGATGCCTGCCTTCGCCGCCGGCTCGTGCCGAGGACGGGCGGAATGCCGCG
>DASQZE010000326.1:0-3620 GCA_035638875.1 Longimicrobium sp. | reverse complement strand
CGCCGTCCGCCCGCCAGCGGGCCAGGTCGCCCGTGCGGTACATCCGCGCCCCCGGACCCGTTCTCCACGGAGCCGGGGGCGCGGATGTACCGCACGGGCGACCTGGCCCGCTGGCGGGCGGACGGCGCGGCGGAGTACCTGGGCCGCATCGACCACCAGGTCAAGGTGCGCGGCTTCCGGGTGGAGCTGGGGGAGATCGAGACGGTCCTGTGCGCCCACACGGGCGTGCGGGAGACGATCGTCCTGGCCCGGGAAGATGCGCCGGGGGTGGCGCGGCTGGTGGGATACTACGTGCCCACGGACGATGCGGTGCCGGTGGAGGCGCTGCGGGCGTTCCTGCGGACGCGGCTGCCGGAGCACATGGTGCCGTCCGCGCTGGTGCGGATGGATGCCATGCCGCTGAGCCCCAACGGCAAGATCGACCGCCGGCTGCTTCCCGCGCCGGAGCGGGGCGCGCGGGGCGGGGCACCCTTCGTGGCGCCGCGCAGCGAGGTGGAGGAGATCCTGGCCGCCATCTGGACGGAGGTGCTGGGGGTGGAGCGCATCGGCATGCACGACCACTTCTTCGACTTGGGCGGATACTCCATCCTGGGCGTAAAGGTGGTGTCGCGGGTGCAGGAGGCGTTCGGCGTGAGCCTTCCCCTGCACACGCTCTTCCAGGCGCCGACCATCGAGTCGCTGTCGCAGGCCATCGCCCGCGCGCAGCTCGAGGCGCAGCCCGAAGACGAGATCCTCCGCCTCCTCGCGGAGCTGGAGGCCGAGTTCGTCGCGGGCGGCTGAGGATGCGGCTCGATCCCCGCACGGGCACCGCGCCCGTGCGGGGACTGGCCGTCCTCGTCCGTCCTCCGACCGCGGATCGCGGACCCGCACGAGGGTACAGCAGGGCGGATACGGATCGTCCAATCAGCACTTGTTTACGGACTGTATTTGCTTACAGGCCGGAGGGTCGTTACCGTTGTTCCGGTCGCGATCTCCGGCTTTTCGAGCGGGGCAGGGCACAACGGACGCGATCGTGTGGATCATGTCCGATCGGCTTCCCGGCCCTCCGCCGAGCCCCGTCGCCCGCCACCGTGGACGAAGCCGCAGCATGCATCACCCGATCGCGTCTGTTTGGATACTGGACGGCGCACGGCAGCGGGCATCGGCGGATTGGGTCGTTCGGATGCCCGGCTTCCGCCGGCGCGCAGAAGCACGCTGGCATCTACGGGTTTCCGAACGGGGCAGGGTACTACGGACGCGATCGTGTGGATCATCCCGATCGGCTTCCCGGCCCTCCGCCAGGCCCGGTCGCCTGCAACCCCGGCGGAAGCCGCAGCACGCACCACCCGATCGCGTCGGTTTGGATGTTGGACCGCGCACGGCAGCCCGATCATCGGCGGATCAGGTCGTTTGGATGCCTCCATTCCGCGGACACGCGCGGCCGGCGTGGCATGGATGGGTTTCTACGAAGACGGCGGGAGGATGCATCCCCTCCAAAAAAAATTGCCATGAAAAGCAGCCCCGTCGCGGGCGAGGTTGCAGGGTGGAGGATGCAAAGTGACGGCGAGGCGGGCCCGAGCGCGGCATTCCCGGTGGATGGGAGGCCGCTTTCATAGTGCCACTCCGCGAACGGCTTTAGGGGAAAGGATCGTTGAGGTGCCGCGGCCGTCAGGCACGGGCAAGTAGATCCTTCGGTCGGCGCCATGGTTCGCGGCGAGGACGAGGTCCGGCGGCGCCTCCCTCAGGAAAACAAGCGCTGCCCCACGGACGGGCAGCCGCGCGGGACCCGGAATGCAGCGAGCGGTGGATGAGAATCCGTCCGCGCCCCGCATCCGGCACACGGGGTCCCACGGGGCCATCGCAGGCACACACGCATCACGTCGTCGTCGACAGGAACCGCGCAATGACCCAGCCGTCCGTCTCGCTCCGCGACCTTACGCCCGAACAGCTGGCGAAGCTGCAGGACCGCCTGCGCGCCCTGCGCGGCGAGGCGCCCGCCCCGGCGGGGATCCCCCGCCGCACGGGCACGGGGCCGGTCCCGCTTTCCTTCGCCCAGCAGCGGCTGTGGTTCGTGGACCGGCTGGAGCCGGGGAGCGCGGCGTACAACACGCCCGCCGCCCTGCGGCTGCACGGCGCGCTGGACCGCGCCGTGCTGGCCCGCAGCCTGGACGAGCTGGTGCGCCGCCACGAGACGCTGCGGACGAGCTTCCCCCTGGTGGACGGCGAGCCCGTCCAGGCCGTCGCGCCCGCCGCGCCCCGCCCGCTGCCGCTCGTCGACCTGTCGGGCCTGCCGGAGGACGCGCGGGAGCAGGAGGCCCTGCGGCTGGTGCGCGCCGAGGCCCAGCGCCCGTTCGACCTGGAGAACGGGCCGCTGCTGCGCGTGAGCCTGCTGCGGCTGGGCGCGGAGGAGCACATCGCCCTGTTCACCGTGCACCACGTGATCTCCGACGCGTGGTCCACCCGCGTGCTGGTGGGCGAGCTTTCCGCCCTGTACGGCGCTTTTTCCCGCGGCGCGCCGTCGCCGCTCCCCGAGCTTCCCGTGCAGTACGCGGACTACACGCTCTGGCAGCGCGAGCGCGTCTCCGGCGCCCTGCTGGACGAGCAGCTGGCGTACTGGCGCACCGTGCTGGACGGTGCCCCGCCCGTGCTGGAGCTGCCCACGGACCGCCCCCGCACCCCCTGGCCGGACCCCGCCGGCGCCACGGCCACCTTTACCCTCCCCGCGTCGCTCGGCCGCGCGCTGGCGGACCTGGCGCAGCGCGAGGGCGCCACGCTGTTCATGACGGTGATGGCCGCGTGGCAGCTGCTGCTGGGCCGCTGGGCCGGGCAGGACGACGTCGTGGTCGGCAGCCCCATCGCGAATCGCACGCGGCGCGAGGTGGAAGGCATCATCGGCCTGTTCGCCAACACGCTGGCCCTGCGCGCGGACCTCTCCGGCGATCCGACGTTCCTGGAGCTGCTGGCGCGCGTCCGCGATACCACGCTGGGCGCCCACGCGCACCAGGACCTGCCCTTCGAGCGGCTGGTGCAGGCGCTGGACGTGGACCGCGACGCCGCCTCGTCGCCGCTCTTCCAGGCGATGCTCGTCTTCGGCTCGCTGAGCGGGAACGACAAGCTGCGGATGGGCGACGTGGAGATCGAGACCGTGGACATCACCACGGAGGCCGCCATGTTCGACCTGCTGCTGACGATGAGCGAGCAGGAGGGCGTCATCGACGGCGTGCTGGACTACCGCACGTCGCTCTTCGACGCGGCTACCATCGAGCGGCTGCTGGGCCACTACCGCATGCTGCTGGAAGCGGTCGCGGCGGATCCCGCGCGGCGCATCTCCGCCCTCCCGCTGCTGACCGCGGAAGAGCGCGAGCAGGTGGTGGATGGATGGAACGCGACGGAGGCGGCGTACCCGTCGGACGCGTGCGTGCACGACCTGTTCACGCGGGCCGCGGCGCGGATGCCGGACGCGGCGGCCGTGGTCTTTACGGGCGGCAGCCTGTCGTTCGGGGCGCTGGACGCGTGGTCCAACCGACTCGCGCGCTACCTGCGCGGCCGCGGCGTGGGTCCGGAAACGCGCGTGGGCATCTGCCTGGAGCGCGGGCCGGAGATGATGGTCGCCGTGCTGGGCGTGCTCAAGGCGGGGGGCG
>DASQZE010000325.1:0-3177 GCA_035638875.1 Longimicrobium sp. | reverse complement strand
AGATCGACGAGGAGGGTACCCCGTTCCTTGGTATAGTCCCCGGGGCCGGTGGTGAACTGACCCAAGAACCGCAGGGTATCCGCGACGCCCATCTCCCGTGAAAGCAGGCGGATGGCCTCCTGCGTGATTTCCGCGAGCGGCTTGTCGGACACGTTCATCTCCCTTCTGATTCAACTCTAACGGGGTAGACGGGCGCGTCAATCCTCACCCGGTAAACCCAACCGCGTAGATTTGCGAGCACGTACCGGCGCGCGCTGACCGGACGGTATCACACCCGATGACGAGCACGAACAACCCGCCGGTGCACCCGGCGGGCTTTCGTGTGGCGCGGACGGCCAGGCCTAGCAGGCCCGCGTCAGTCCGCAGAGGGTGTCATCGTACGTCCGGCAGACGGGCGCGGGGCACGAGCCCAGCTGCACGGTGGGCGCGAGCCCGTGCACCGTTCCCGTCTCGCTCTCGGCGTGGTCCGTGGGAAACGACTCCACGCGCAGCGCATCAGCATCCAGGCGCAGCTTCTTCATGGTCGGCCTCAGGCAGGGATGATGGACGCGGCCTCCGCGGCGGCGGAACGCCGGCGGGGACTACGGCCAATCTCATGCCGTTGGATCACTTGCGCCGGTAGTCGAACATCCAGCCGCGGTGGATGGCGCGCGGTTCCTCCACGGTCACGAACGCGTCGGGGTCCCACGCGGCCACCTGCGCCAGCGCCACGGGCAGGTGCCGGCGGCGGAGCACGGCGTACACCACCTCCATGCGCCCGTCGCGCCCCCACGCCGGGAACTCTGTCACGCCAAAGCCGCGCTCGCGCAGGGCCTCGGCGATCTCCACGCCGCCGTGGGCGCTCATCACGCGCATGGCACTCATCCCCAGCGCGAGCTTTTCCTCGATCCACAGCCCTACGGCCGTGCCCGCCGCGAAGCCGCCGGCGTAGCCCAGCAGGTGCAGGGGGCTGTCCAGGAACTTGACCGCGTTGCCCACGGCCATGATCCACACCAGTACCTCGAAAAAGCCGATGAACGGCACCAGCCGCTTGTAGCCGCGCACGGCCAGCAGCATGCGCACCGTCGCCAGCGACACGTCCACCATGCGCAGCCCAAAGATCACCAGCGGCCCCCACGCGGACCCGAACCACAGGTCGAACGTCATCTATCCCTCCATTCTCGCGGCGGTCCACGATGCCGCCGCGCCGATTTCACGAAATGAAAAAGCCGATCCGGCCGGGCGCTGAAGCCCCGGCCGGATCGTTGTCGTCGTTCTCCCTGGCTCTACACCGCCGCGCGCGAAAAGGTGCGTCGCCGCGGCGATCCATCCGTCCTCATCCCCCGCAGACGTTCACGAACGCGAGACTGGGGCGGGCGGCGGCGGCGTGGACCAGCGTTGCGGCGGCGGGCATGCGCACGTGCACCAGGTTGGCGCGGGTCTGCAGGGCCTCCACGGCGCGGCCGCGGGCGGTGACGCGGTACACGATCATGGGGCTGCGGGGGCGCCGCTCGTCCGGCACGGGGCGCCGCTCCACGAGGCCGCGCCGCGCGAGCCACGTCAGGTCGTCGGAGAGCACGTTCTGCCCGGCCGCGTAGATCTCGCCCGCGTTCATCCAGCCCGTCTCGCCAAAGCGCTCGCGGGCGGCATCCCCCTGGCGCCGCAGCACCTCCAGCGCACCCCAGGCCGCGCGGGGCATGTAGACCGTGCTTTCCTCGGCCGGATTGTCCGCGGGCAGGGGCAGGTCCAGCTGCTCGCGGGCAATGCCGATGGCCGCCAGCCCGCGCGGGGTGATGCGGTACAGGTTCACCGCCTTGGCCGTGCCCCGCTCGCGCACGTCCACCTTGTCGGTGAGCCCCCACCGGCACAAATCGGTCAGCGTGCTCCCGATGTAGGAGGTGGCGGATTCCACGATCTCGTGGATGAACAGCCACCCGGTCACCTGCCTGCGGTTCCACCCGTCGCGCGCCTGCGCGGTGCGGTACAGCTCCAGCAGCACGGCCCGTTCTGCGGTCCGGAGCTCGGTCTTCATGGTTGCCTCCCCGATGGTGGACGAACGTCATTTTCCGCCACCTTACCCGCGCGTGCGCCCAGGCGTCAATCCTTTGGGGACCCTGCGTGCGAACACGGCCAGGGACGCGCGTATATCTCTCCCCCCGATGTGCTCCCGTAGTTGTCGCCTGGGGATCGCTTTGCCCGGGTATACCACTGTTGCTGTCCGCAACGGTGCGCCCTAGCTTGGGGCCACTGTGACCGACATCCACTTTTGATGGGCAACCCACGGAAAAGCCTGCGCTTACCCTAGTCAGCCGCGCTCCCGGTAGGCGCGTTTTGCCGGGCGGGCGCAGGCTTCGCCGCCGTCCCGCCGGAGCGGGGGCGGATCGCGGGGATGGATCGAATCAGGTGGAGCGGAGGACGGCAGCCGGGCGGGAGGAGGGCTGCCGGATGCGGGACCGGCCGTTGGAGCAGGACCAACCATTCACCATCTGGAGGCGCACCATGAGAAAGATCGGAATCTCGCTCGCCACGCTGCTCGTCGCCGCCCTGTCCGCCTGCGCGGAGTCACCCACGGCGAGCGCTGCCGGCGCGGATCCGTCGCTGAACGGCTTCCTGGGGGGATCTGGAAACTACCAGGAGGAGGGCCCCGGCACGATCGGAACGGGGCATATCGCCGCCCCGGAGGAGGATGGGATGACGGCGACGGAGTTCGCGCGGAACCCGGGGCTCCTCGGCTCCGGCCACTGACCTAGTAGACCGGGAACTGCTCTGGAGGCACCGCTCTTCGATCACGAGGGGCGGTGTGCTTCTTCAAGCGCCGCAGCACCAGGTCTACGAGTTGGTCCACCGGGCCGCCCAGCTCGGGGATCTCGCCTGCAGGGGCCATCTCCCTCACCGACAACGCAACCAGCAGGTCACCCGCCAAGCGGACGACGGACTTGTTTCCGCTCGCGGTCGCAAGCTCGAGCGCGCGGTCCGCCCAGGCGTTCGCACGATCCCACTGCTCAAAGCACCGCGCCCCTTCGGCGAGCTGGTAGAGCACACTCTCGCCCCCGGGCGTACGCTCCGTCATGGCGTCTGCCTCCACGGCCGCGCGCTCGAACCGCAGCCGGTCCCGCGCGACGGCGGCGGCTCTCGCCAGGCTGGCGAGCACCGACATGCGTTCGACGCCTGCCGGAAAGAGCTCCAGTGTCTTTTCGA
>DASQZE010000324.1:0-5826 GCA_035638875.1 Longimicrobium sp. | reverse complement strand
ATCAAGGCCACCTACTGGATCGGCCGCTGAGCCGCCGCTCTCCCGCCTCCTCGCCGCGGCGGGTGGGGAGGTGGGATGCGGGGGAGTAGGGATGCGGGAAGGTAGGGCTGCGGGGCGAAGTCGCGGTGCGGTCAAGCTTTGAAAGAGCCATCCGGTTTGCGGATTCGGGATGTGCGCAGAATCGGGTGGGGTTGTATAACTTTATGCGCCTATATATTTTACGAGACCTTCCAGCCCTTTTTCCGCTCTCCGCCCGCGCGATCAGGGCGTGGACGGATGCGTGGGAGATTGCCGCGAGCCGCCACGCTCTCCGCACATCGGTCACGCAGAGCGTTCGTCCCCTATGGGCCGCGGGGCGAACACGTCGAGGGCGCATCTCGTGAAGCGCTGGCGCCCCGGCCCCGGTTTGATCCGCACGACGCTCCGCGGCCACACGCACGGCGGGGCACCCTCCTCCAGGACCAAGGAACGACGATGTACGAGATCGCCCTGGTGAACATGCCCCTCGCCAGCCTGGCCATGCCCTCGCTGGCGCTCACGCAGCTGCAGGCGGCGGTCGGCCGGGCGTTCGGGGACCAGGTGCGCACGGGCGTGCACTACCTGAACCACGATTTCGCCCACTTTCTCACCCTTCCCCTGTACAGCGAGCTCATCTCGTTCGAGCACCACCCCTCGGGGCTGGGCGAGTGGTTCTTCCGCACGGTGGCCTTCCCCGGCGCCCCCGCCACCGACGACGAGTACTTTCAGCGCTACTACCCGCAGCACTCCGACCGCAACCGGATGATCCGTGCGTTCGCCCTGCAAAAGCGGGCCGGGCTGGAGGCGCACTTCGAGGCCATGATCGACCGCTACGGCCTGGACAAGGCGGACCTGGTGGGGTTCACCTCCATGTTCTCGCAGAACGTGGCGGCCCTGGCCATGGCAAGGCTGGTGCGGAAGCGGAACCCCAAGGCGGTCATCGTGATGGGCGGCGCCAACTGCGAGGCGCCCATGGGCCGCGAGATCGTGGACCACACGGCGGACGTGGACTTCGTCTTCAGCGGCCCCGCGCTGCGCAGCTTTCCGGCGCTGGTGCGCTGCCTGATGGCGGGCGACGAGGCGGCGTGCCACCGCATCGACGGCGTGTTCTCGCGCCGCAACCGGGTAGAAGCCGCGGGATGCGGCACCGGCGCGCCCGTGCAGCTCGAAGGCACGCCCGTCGTGCGGCCGCACGGGGTGGAGAACGACGTCAACGAGCTGGTGAAGCTGGACTACGAGCCCTTCATCGAGACCTATACCCGCAGCTTTCCCGACCGCGAGCTGCCCATCCTGCTCTTCGAGACGTCGCGGGGCTGCTGGTGGGGCGAGCGGGCGCACTGCACCTTCTGCGGGCTCAACGGCAGCACCATCAACTACCGCTCCATGAGCACGGCCAACGCGTTCACGCTCATGAACGACCTGTTCCAGCACGCCGGGCGCGTCAGGGAGCTGCAGAGCGTGGACAACATCCTCCCCAAGAGCTACCTCACGGACGTGCTCCCGTACCTGGACACGCCGCCCAGCATGTTCATGTTCTACGAGGTCAAGGCGGACCTGGACGAGGAGGATTTCCGCGCCCTGGCCAAGTCGCGCGTGCTGCGCATCCAGCCCGGGATCGAGGCGCTGAACACCTCCACCCTCAAGCTGATGCGCAAGGGGACGTCGGTGTTCCAGAACCTGTCGTTCCTCATCAACGCGGTGCGCTACGGCATCGAGCCCGCGTGGAACCTGCTCATCGGCTTTCCGGGCGAGGAGATCGACGTCTACGAGAAGTACGCGGCGGAGCTGCACCTGCTCACGCACCTGTATCCGCCCTCCGGCGTGTTTCCCGTGCGCTTCGACCGCTTCAGCCCGTACTACGACGAGGCGGCGGACTACGGGCTCAACCTGCAGCCGGTGGACTGGTACGAGCTCACGTATCCGTTCCCCCGCGAGTCGCTGGCGAACCTCGCGTACTACTTTTCCGACCACAACTACGGCGCCGCCTACGCCACCAACGCGGCCCGCATGGTGGGCCCGCTGCGGGAAAAGGTGGAGCGGTGGAAGGCGCTCTGGCGGTCCGCCACCCGCCCGCAGCTGCGGCTGGACGCGCGCGGCGGCGTGGCGTACGTGTTCGATTCGCGCACCGGCACCCCCGTGGAGTATCCACTGGGCGATGGCGGCCGCCGGGTGCTGGAGGCGCTCGCCACGGCCAGGACGCTCCCGAGCCTCGCGAAGGAGCTGGGCGACGTGGACGTGGAGGCGGAGGTCGCCGGCCTGATGGAGCGCGGCCTCGTCTTCCACGAGGGCAAGCGCTACATGAGCCTGATCATGCCGCCGCCCCGTCCCCTCGGCGCCACCGTGGAGCGCGGGGACCTGGCCCTCGCGGCCGCGTAGCCCGGATGCCGCTCTCCCACCCCGCGCCGGGTCCCGTCCCCGGCGCGCGGACGATGCGGGCGCCGGCAGCGTGATGCGCGCGATCCCGCCGCTCCCGGCCGCCGCGGCGCCGCAGCCCGTCCTGGGGATATTGGGCGGGATGGGGCCCGTGGCATCCGCCGCGTTCGTCCGGAGCCTGTACCGCGAGGCGGCCTTCCGGCGTGAGCAGGCGGCGCCCGCGTGCATCCTGCTTTCGGACCCGCTCATCCCCGACCGCACGCAGGCGCTTCTGGAGGGGCGCGGGGACGAGGTGCTGTGCAGGTTGATTGCGGGCCTGGAGCGGCTGGAGGCGGCCGGCGCCACACGGACCCTCGCGGCGTGCGTGACCATCCACCACTGGGTCCCGCAGCTCCCTCCCGCGCTGCGCCGGCGGCTGATCTCGCTGGTGGACGTGATTTTGGACGAGGTGGCGGCCACGCCGGGGCGCGCGCTCCTGCTGTGCACCAGCGGCGCGCGCCACGTCCGCATCTTCGAAAGCCATCCCGGGTGGGCGGCCGCATCGGGTTCAATCGTGCTCCCGGGGGAGGGCGACCAGGCGCGTGTGCACCGCTGGGTGTTCGCGCTCAAGGCGCAGCGGCGGCCCCGCGCGGTGCTGGACGGCATCGGCGAGATGACGGCCCGCTACGGCGCCGACCGCTGGATTTCCGGCTGCACCGAGTTCCACCTGGCCGGCAACGCCCTGCGCGCACGCGGCGGCGACCCGGCGGCCATCATCGACCCCCTGCACGTGGTCGCCCGCCGGCTCGCCTGCTTCATGGCGCCCGCGGTGAGACGGCAGTAGAAATCCGGGTGCACGATCAACTGCGGGATTCGGTATCAGGGATGGGCTCACGCGGTGACGCGTAGGGCGCGGAGGACAGATGAGAACAGCAACAGCATTCGCACACAGGGGGAAAGAGGTCACGGGGAACGACCCGAAGCTCCTCTGTTCCCTTCTGTTCCTCCCGTGTTCTATGAGATGATATGAGACGGCAGTGGAACTCCGTCTGCACAATGAATCGCACTCCAGCTTCAAAGATGGCTCACGCGGAGGACACGGAGGTCGCGGAGAAAAGAGGAAACTGGAACTGCTCCCCGTGACCTCTTTCCCCCTGTGTGAGGACTTCCTTGAAGCATGAATGCAGAATCAATCGGAGAATAGGGCAACTCCGTTCCTCGGTGCGCTTATTCTTTTTCAGGATCTGCTATGAAGCGCCCCCGTCCGGTCCTGGGTGGGGGCGCTTCTGCGTCGATGATGCCCATCGACCTTCAGAGAAAGGCTCGTACCAATTCCCATGATTCGGTGTGCATTCAGGGAAACGAATTTTTAACGCAGAGTTCGCAGAGAACAGAAGGAGTTCGCAGAGTACAGATCGGTCTTTCCTCTGCGAACTTGCTTTTCGACTCCGCGAACTCTGCGTTCAAGTCGTTTACTCCATCCTGCACAGGAGATTGGGAGAAACGGTATCACACGCAGTAGAAACTCCGCGTGCCAACGCTCCTTGCATCGCTCGCATCTCAAGGCGTCGCGTCGTCTTACGAATCGGGGATGATCCGCGCGGCCGGGTCATCGCCGGTTTCGTGTCCTGAACGCGGAGATTGGTTCGTTGGATTCGAGGAGGATGCGCAGCCGCCACGGCACCGCATCCACGCCACGAATCCCATCCGCTGCCAGCCGACGCCCATCGCCGTGTCCGCCCCGCCTGCCGTGCCCATCCTGCACCCCGCCGGCCCCGCGCACGCCGAATGTGACGTGCGGGCGGGTGGCGGGGTTGTTGGGGGTGTGGAGACCCCGGATGCCCTGCTGGTGGATCGTGCGCGCGGCGGCGACACCAGCGCGTTCGCGGCCCTGGTGGACCGGCACTACGCCGACTGCCTGCGCTACGCCACACGCATGCTGGGCAACGCCGCCGACGCCGAAGAGGCGGTACAGGACGCGTTCGTCCGCGCCCACCGCGCACTGCCGCGCTACGACGAGCGGGGCGTCGTGCGGGCGTGGCTCCTGGGCATCCTGGTGAACCGCTGCCGCACGCTGGGCGCCAAGCTGGCCCGGCGCCGCCGCTACCTCGGCCTCTTTCTGCGCGAGCCGCGGCCCGCGGTGGCCCCGCCGTCTGGCGACGGGGCGGAGTGGGGCGAAGAGGTGAACCGTGCCCTGCAGGCGCTGACGCCGCAGCTGCGCGAGGCGTTCCTGCTCAAGTACGTGGAGGAGCTGAGCTACGAGGAGATGGCGGGGCTGACGGGAGCGGGCGTCTCGGCGCTCAAGATGCGCGCGAAGCGGGCGTGCGAGCAGCTTCGCGGGCTGCTGGAGGAGGTGCGCGATGGATGAGCTGGATCCCTGTGTGGGCCGCGCCGTGGAGGCCGCCCGCCAGCCCGTCCCCGTGGACCCGGCCGCGCGGGCGCGGGTGATGGCGGCCGTGCGCGCGGGGCGGGGCGGCTCCATGCGCCGGCTGATCCGCTGGCTCCTGCGGCCGGGGCTGCGCGTTTCGCCGCTGGGCGCGCTGGCGGCGGCCGCCCTCGTCGCGCTGCTGGCGACGCAGCTCGGGCCCCGCGGCGCCCTGCCCCCGGACGCCGTGCTGGCCCCGGCGGCGGGCGCGACGCGCGTGCAGTTCGTGCTGGTGGCGCCGGGCGCGTCCGCCGTCTCGCTGGTGGGCGACTTCAACGGCTGGAACGCGGCGGCCACCCCGCTCCGTCCCGCGGGGCAGGGCGGCCTGTGGACGGTGGAGGTGCCGCTGGATGCCGGCCGCTACACCTATTCGTTCGTGGTGGACGGCGCGCGCTGGCTCCCCGACCCCGCCGCGCCCGCCGCGCCGGGGGACGATTTCGGCCACCCCAGCTCCGTCATCCTGGTCCAGGGAGGCTCCACGTGAAGCGGTGGATGATGATCGCGCTGGCCCTGCTGGGGATCGCCGCCCGGCCGGGGACGGCGGACGCGCAGGATCCGCGGCTGCGCGGCCGGCTCCCCGCGCCCGCGCTGGCGGAGGTGACGGCGCTGGTGGATTCCGCGCGCGCCGCCGGCCTGCCCACGGAGCCGCTCGTGTCCAAGGCGCTGGAGGGTGCCAGCAAGCGCGCGGACGGACCGCGCATCGTCGCGTCCGTCCGCGGCCTGGCCGCGCGGCTGGGCACGGCGCGGCAGGCGCTGGGGCGCGGCGCGTCGGAGACGGAGCTGACCTCCGCGGCGGCCGCACTGTCCGTGGGGGTGGGGCCGGATGCCCTGCGGCGCGTGCAGGCCGGCGGCCGTGGCCGGGCGCTGGCGCCGGCGTACGTGGCGCTCGCCTTTCTCGTGCAGCAGGGCGTGGCGCCGGACGCATCCGCCCGCATCGTCACCCGCCTGGTAGAGGCGCGCGCCACGTCCGCCGCCACCTGCCGCTGCAGCACCGCGAAGTCGCCGTCCGTGGCGCGCGCCTCTACCAGGCG
>DASQZE010000323.1:0-10183 GCA_035638875.1 Longimicrobium sp. | reverse complement strand
TGATCTGGATCACCCTTTTCCTGTTCGCGGGGTACTTCTTCGGGAACATCCCGGTGATCCAGAAGAACTTCGAGTACGTGGTGATCGGGATCATCCTCGTGTCCGTGGTTCCCGTGCTCATCGAGTGGATGAAGAGCCGCCGCGAAAAAGCCGCCGCCAGGGCGACCACCCGGTCCTGACCATGCGCCGTATTCCGCTCCTCCTGCTGTTCGCCGCCACGCTGGCGGCCGCGCTCCCCGCGGCCGCCCAGACCACGCCGCGCCGCCCGCCCGCGGACACCGTCCGCTTCGGCACCACGCGCCCCGCCGCGGGCGACAGCATCGCCATGGCGGAGTACGACGAGGCGGCGGCCACGGGCGAGGACGAAGACGCGGCAGTCTCTTCCAGCGCGGGGGACGAGGCAGGGGAGGATACGGTGCCGGTGCGGCCGCGCCCTGGCCCGTACTCGCAGGCATCCGGCACGGGGCCGTTCTCCGTACAGGCCAGCGGCGAGACGGTCGCCCGCCCGCCCCGCGGAGACGTGGTGTGGCTGCAGGGCCGCGCCGCGCGCCCGGCCGCATCCGATTCCTCGCGTCGCGACACCGCCCGCGCCGGCAGCGGCCAGCGCGTCGCGTCCGGCGCGTCCGCCCGGCGCGACACGGCCTCCGCCGCGGGCAGCCGGACGCGCCGGGACACGGCCTCCGCGACGGCGACCCGGCCCGCCCGCCGGGACAGCGCGTCCACCGCCACCCGTCCCGCCGCGCGCGACACGGCAGGCGCCCGACGCAACGGGCAGACGGCGGCCGCCACCGGCGGACGAACGGGATCAGCCGCGGCGACGTCCACGAGCGGCAGCGGGCGCACGGGATCGGCATCCACCACGTCCGCGACGACGGGCGGGCGGACAGGGGCCACGACCACGACGACGGGTGGGCGGACGGGATCGACGGCCACGACGACGGGCGGGCGGACGGGATCGGCATCGGCCACGACGTCCACGAGCGGCGCGCGGGCGCGGACGCACACGGTGGCGTCGGGCGAGACGTTCTTCGCCATCGCGCGGCGGTACGGGGTCACGGCGGCCCAGCTGCGCGCCATCAACCCCGGCGTGGACCAGGATGCGCTGGAGATAGGCGACGTGCTGCGCCTGCCCGCCGCGGCCCGCGACTCGCGCGTGTCGTCCGGCACTTCGTCGAGCACGGCGTCCGGATCCCAGCGGACGGGATCGCAGGCGGCGCCGCGCACGGGATCGCAGGGCAGCTCGGCGGCGCGGCGCTCGCACACGGTGGCCGCGGGCGAGACGCTGTTCGGCATCGCGCGGCGCTACGGCGTCACGGTGGATGCCATCCGCCAGGCCAACGAGCTGGAAGGCGACGCGCTGCGCACCGGCCAGCGGCTGGTGATCCCGCCCGCGCGCTGACACACATCGGACGGAGGGACGGAAGGATGGCGGAGATTGCAGCCTCGCGGGCGGAGGTGCTGCGCACGCGCGACCTGATCGGCTGGGCCGTGGGCGACCCGGCCGGCGCCAACGTGGGGACGGTCTCGGACCTGCTCATCGGCCGCGACGGGCGGGTGCGCTACCTGGCCGTGAAGCGCGGCCTGCTGAGCGCCTCGGTGCTGATCCCCGTGGGCGAGGTGGACTGGGGCGAGCAGTCGCTGCGGCTCACGCGCTGGCTGGACGCGGAGGTGCGCCGCCTGCCCACGTACGACGGCGACCATCCGCTGAGCCCGGAGGTGATCGCGGAGCTGGAGCGCGCCCATCCGCGCTACTACGGACCGGCGCTCCCGTTCGACGCGCCGGGCGTGGAGACGGCGTCCAAGCTGGTGCCCCTGCGCCAGGCGCGCGACTTCCGCCTGCCCAAGACGGCGCCCAACGTGCGCGGCTGGAGCGTGTTCGGCGAGGACCACGAGCGCATCGGGACGGTGGAGGACATGCTCGTTGACCCCGAGGCGATGAAGGTCGCCTACCTGGACGTGGACCTATCCGACGACCTGTTCCTGCTGCGCGAGGACCGGCACGTGGTGATCCCCATGGAGGCCGTGGAGCTGCGCGAGCGCGGCGAAGACGTGTGGGTGCACGGGCTTACGGCGGCACAGGTGGCGCTGCTTCCCGCGTATACGGGCGGCCCCGTGGACCCGCTGGTGGAGATGCGCGTCCGCGAGGCGTTCGCCCGCGGCGGCGCCAATGCCCGCGACCCGCGGCTGGACGCCGCCCCCGTGCCGCCGCTCCCGGACGGCCAGACGGTCTTGCAGCCGATGCACGACCGCCAGACGGCCCCGCCGCCGCTGCACGATCGCCACGTGGCTGCGGATCGGTATCCGGATGAGAACGTGCTGCCGATGGACCACCCCGGCGACCTGCCTCCGGGCCATCGCCCCGAGGACATGCCTCCGCCCCTTCCGCCGCGTGCGTGAAGCGGCTCGGACTGGATGCATACGAAGCGCGGCGCCGGAGTTCCGGCGCCGCGCTCGTTTTCTTGTCCCGGAGATCGGGCACGGTCCATCACGCGGACTGCAGGATCATCCACACGCGGTCCCAGCGGCGGGCGGCGAGGTCGGACTCGCGGATCCAGAAGTACAGCTTGCCCAGATCGCCCCACATCATCCCCGCGTTGTCGTCGCTGGCCAGCTGCATGAGCAGGCACCACTCCGCCACGCTCGTCCGGATTTCCGCATCACCGGCATCGTATCCCCCCTCCTGCCGCATGGAGATGCCGCTGGATGCCAGCTGGCACGCGAGCTCCATTTCCGCGTTCTGCATCGGCTCGGGCCACCCCAGCAGCTGGTGCAGCTCGCTCCCGTACGCCACGTAGCCGTCCCGGGGGGGCAGGTCGGATAGGATTTCCATCTCCTCCTCATCCAGCCCGAGCGCCTGGACCTCGGGCGTCTGCCAGCTGGGCAGCGACATCGCCGCATCCGCCTTCAGCGCGCACGGTGAATAGCGCCACTCTGCCGACAGCGCTTCGGGAAAAGGGAGCCGCCGCAACGGGACGTCCGGCGGCGTGTAGAGCACGCGCCAGCTGCCGAGGTCGGCCGGGTCATCGCCCCACCTGTACGCCTCCACCTCATAGAAGAACGAGAGCAAACCCGCGTCCGGCAGCACCTCCGCGCCCGGCATCCCCACCGTGGTGGCGAGGTCGACCTGCGCGATGAACGAGAGCGGCGCGCCGTTCCACACCGGCCAGGCGGCGCCCGCCGGCAGGTCCGGCGCGCCCCCGATGCGGGACGCGCCGGCCGGCGGCTCACCGTCCTCCGGCGCGGCGGAAAGCAGGTGGATGCAGGGCTTCGCCATCGCTGCCAGCGGCGCGGCGTGGGGGCCCACGCCGGCTTCGGCGAGGCGCCCGGCCAGGGCTTCGCGCATCTCCATCACGCGCTCCGGTGCACCATCGTGGCGCTGGCCTGGTCGGTGGGCTTGATGATGACCTCGTCCACGTTCACGTGCGGCGGGCGCGTGGCCACCCACACGATCGTGTCGGCGATGTCGGCCGGCGTCAGCGGGTTCATGTTGCGGTACACGCTGTCCGCCCGCGCCTGGTCGCCCCGGAACCGCACGACGCTGAAGTCCGTCTCCACCATCCCGGGATCCACCGTGCTCACGCGCAGGCCGGTGCCCAGCAGGTCCATGCGCAGCCCCTTCGTGATGGCGCCCACGGCGTGCTTGGTAGCGCAGTAGACGGCGCCGCCGGGATACACCTCGTGCCCCGCCACGGAGCCCAGGTTGATGACGTGCCCCCGCCCGCGCTCCACCATCCCCGGCGTGACGGCGCGCGTGACGTACAGCAGGCCGTTGACGTTGGTCTGCAGCACCTCGTCCCACTCCGCCGGGTCGCCGGCGTGCACCTTTTCCGTACCGCGCGCCAGGCCGGCGTTGTTCACCAGCACGTCGATGGCCGCCCACTCCGCCGGCAGCCCGCCGATGGCGGCCCGCACGCCGTCGCGGTCGCGGACGTCCAGCGGCAGCAGGTGGCACTCGGTGCCGTGCGCCTGCGTCAGCTCCGCGGCGAGGGCCTCCAGCCGTTCGCGGCGGCGCGCCGTGAGGATGAGCCGCGCGCCGGCCTCGGCGAACGCGCGCGCCGTCGCCTCGCCGATGCCCGCGCTGGTGCCGGTGATCAGGACGGTTCCGGAAAATCTCATATCAGGCCGATGACGTTTTGGTGGATGCGGATGCGGTTCGCGCGGCAAGATAGGATGCCCGCCGCGGGGAATCCATGCGCCGCTGGAAGGCTTAGCGGCTGAAGCCGCCGCAACAACTGCGGAAAGCCTCACAAACCGCGTGAGGCTTCACCCGCCTGCGGGGGAGGGTCCCGTGCGCGTGGCGACCTTCGTGGCACCGGCAAGGAGATCCTTCGGTCGGCGCCGGCGGATGGGATCGGGCGGCGACTCCCTCAGGAAGTCGAAGCTGCCAGCAGGAATCCGGCAGTCCGCGCAGGCGGACTTCGTGTAGTCGTTGCGGCGAATTCATTCGCTCTGCCCGACTGGAACTGATTATGAGCTCGATCGGCTGTGCCTCCTCTGCTGGGATTCCGGCCTCCAACGACGAGCGGGGCGCGCCGATGCCGGCGCGCCCCGTTTCTCGTCCGCGACCGAGCGGAGAATCAGTCGGGCGTGGTGTTGCCGCCGGCGGTGATCTGCACACCGCTGGCAGGCACGAGCAGGAAGTAGCCCTGCCCCGACGCCGTCTGGCGCGCCTCGGCATCCACGTCCTGCGGAATCTGGCTGGACTCGGAGCCGCGCATAACGCGGGCGTTGCTGATGCTCACCTGCTGGCCCGGGTCGATGTCCTTGATCTGCTCCATGGGCTCGGCGAGGATGGCGAACACGCGCTGGCCGTTCTCCTCGATCCAGAAGCCGCGGTCCGACGGGGTCTCCGGGACGGTGCCGCTGCCGGTGGCCATCTGCCCGGCGTTGGTGCCCGCCAGCACGGTGCCGATCCAGCCCGCGCCTGCAGCCGCACCGGCCGCACCCGCGGCGCCCATCGCCATCGTGTCGGTGACCGGCGCGGCCATGGGCGCCGTGGTCGTGTCCGTCATCGCCGTCGTCGTGTCCGTCACCACCGCCGGCTCCGCCTCGTCGTCATCGCCGCAGGACTGCATCAGCAGGAACGCCAGGAGGGCCAGTGCCAGCAGTCCCAGGATCCACGGCAATGGGCTTTTTTTCTTCCGTTCGATGTCGATGTCGGCCATACGTCCCCCTCACGTGACGAGTCAATCCACCCGGCCCACCCCCATCAGGCCACGGGGGCCGGGTCGAGGGCAAGTTCAATGCCCTGTTGAGGCTTTGTGGAACGGATCAGTTCCGATGGACCCGTCGGGATGTGCGACATGCATGGGTGAACGCGCGTGCATTGAATGAGTCCATCAACCCTGTTCCGGCCTCCACCCCGTGCGCACTACGGCAATCGCTTCCGCAATGTCTGCTTCGACCTCAGCCTCAGGAATGCGGGGCCGATCATCAAGCATGCGCCGAAAATCTTCAAACTGGGCATCGCGCTTGTCCATTGCCGGTACTCGTTTGTTCATCCTTCACCTCCGCGATCCGAACGCCGTGCAAATTCGCACGAAGTGTACATCCGATCGAGACGAGGCTCAAGCCCCGTTCTCCATCTCCTCCAGCATCCAGCGGCGAAGGCTGTCCAGCGCCATCTGGGCCGTGCTCCCCTTGATCCACTCGCGGCCGCGGTCGCCCAGGTCAAAGCGGCGCGACCAGGCGCCGCCCTCCCACGCCAGGCCGATGCACACGGTGCCCACCGGCTTGTCCTCCGTGCCGCCGCCGGGCCCCGCGACGCCCGTCGTGGAGAGCCCGATATCCGCGCCGGAGACTCGCCGCACGCCGACCGCCATCGCCTCCGCCGTCTCCGGGCTCACGGCGCCGTGCGCGGCCAGCGTCGCATCCGACACGCCGAGCACGGACATCTTCGCCTCGTTGGAGTACGTCGCGACGCCCAGGAGAAAGTAGTCGGAGCTCCCCGGCACGTCCGTCACGCGGTCGCCGATGCGCCCGCCCGTGCACGATTCGGCGACGGCGAGCGTGAGGCCGCGCTCGCGCAGCATCCGCCCGACCGTCTCCTCCATCCCCTCGTCGCCCACGGCGAAGACGGAGCGGCCCAGGCGCTCGTGCACGCGGGCCTCCAGGGCGTCCATCCGCCCCTCCAGGTCGTCGTCCGGCGCCCCCTGCACGGTCAAACGCACGTACATCCTGGGGAAGGATGCGCGGAACGCCACGCGCGCCTCGGCCGCCGAGATGGCGCCGTCCAGCAGCTCGTCGATCTTGCTCTCCGCGAGCCCCACCGTGCTGAAGGTGCGCGACAGGAAGCGCGTGTCCGGCTGCCGCGCGGCCGCCCACGGCACCAGCGTGGCGCCAACCATGTAGCGCGTTTCGCGGGGCACGCCCGGAAAGCACGCCACGTGGCACGTGCGCCCGTCCACCTGCACGGGGCAGATGAAGCCCGGCGCCGTTCCGTTGGGGTTGGGGACGACCTCGGCGCCGGCGGGAAAGAGCGCCTGCTTGCGGTTGTTGGGCGGCATCTCCATCCCGCGCTTCTGGAAGCGCTCCACCATGAAGGCCAGCGACGGCTCGTGCAGCACCAGCTCGCGTCCGGTGAAGCGCGCCACGCACGCGGTGGTCAGGTCGTCCGCCGTGGGCCCCAGTCCGCCCGTGCAGACGACGAGATCCGCCTCCCGCACGGCCTGTTGCAGGGCGCGGATGATGTCGTCCTCCTCGTCGCGCACGGAGAATCCGCAGACGGGCTCCACGCCCACGGCCCGCAGCTCGCCGGCGATGAACCCGGAATTCGTATCGGTCGTCAGCCCGCCGACGATCTCGTCGCCGATGGACAGGAAGGCAGCGCGCATGGGAACCAAGTGCGTGAGTGCGTGAGTGCGTGAGTGCGAAAGTGCGAAAGTGGCCGATGTCGGGATCCCGGATTCGGGCCGGGCGCCCGGCCTGAGCGGCTGAAGCCGCCGCAACAACTGCGGAAAGCCCCACAAACGGCGTGGGGCTTCAACAGCGACGGCATGCCGCGATCATCGCCCCGCAGACCACGACCCGCGTGCAGTCCGCGCAGGCGGACTTCGTGCCGTTGCAGCCGCGATTTCAATCGCCTGGACGGATGCGGGCTGCACGCAACGATCATCCGCCGGGCACGACTTCTCCCCCTGGACGGAGCCGGGCCGTGCACCAGGGGACCCGCCCTGGGCGATCACCTGCCTGGCCTGGACTGCGCCGCCACACATGGATCCTGCAGTCCGCGCAGGCGGACTTCGTGTGGTCGTTGCGGTGAATTCATTCGCTCTGCCCGGTCGGGCCCTGCCCCGCCCGGACCCCTGCCCCGCCCGGACCCCTGCCCCTGCGGAAGCCGTGCCCGACCCATCCGTGCCCCACCGATCCTCTCGTCCTGCCCCACCGCCCGGATTACGGCAACGGCACGTACGTGATGCGGATGGGACCGTGCTGCGCTTCCGCCTGGATCGCCCCGGCGCGCGGATGATGGGCGACTTCGAGATGATTCCCGTCGATCCACCGGACTCGCACCCGGGGACCGCCGGCGGGGCTGGACGGTGCGGCGCCGTCGTTCGTATCCGCCACGAAGAACACGTTCCGCTTGCGGGGCTCGGCATCGACGTGGCCGATCAACGCGACCTGCGTGACCACGGCGGCCGTCTCGCCGCACTCGCGGACAAAGACCATCGCCGCCCCCCGCCCGTACGGCGACGGCTCGTGCTGCACGACCTCCTCCGTGCACCCCGCCCCGCATCCCCCGAGCAGGAGCGGGACGAGCGCCGCCGCCAGCATCAGCCGAAGGCGCAGGCGGAAGCCACTCCCGCACTCACGCACTACCGCACTCACGCACTGTCCTCACTCACGCACCGCCCTCACTTGCCGCGCATGGCCTTAAGCGCGCCCTTCACGGCATCGCGGGGCATGCGCGTAAGGCCGTTGAACTCGCCGCCGCTGGCAATCCACTCGCCGCCGTCGATGGTCACGCACTCGCCGTTGATGAACGGCGCCCCATCCGACACCAGGAACGCGGCCAGGTTCATCAGCTCCTCGTGCTCGCCAAAGCGCTTCATGGGGATGCGCGCCTTTGCCTCGGCCTCCAGCTCGGGCGTGGGCATCAGCGCGTTCCAGGCGCCCTCCGTGGGAAACGGGCCGGGGGCGATGGCGTTGCTGCGGATGCCGTACTCCGCCCACTCCACGGCCAGCGACCGGGTCATGGCCAGCACGCCCGCCTTGGCCGCCGCGCTGGGCACCACGAACGACGAGCCCGTCCACGCGTACGTCGTGACGATGTTCAGGATGCTGCCGCCCTTCCTGGACTCGATCATCCGGCGGCCGGCGGCGAGCGTGACGTTGAAGGTGCCGTACAGCACCGTCTGCACGACGGCGTTGAAGCCGCCGGGGGTCAGGTCTTCCGTGGCCGCCAGGAAGTTGCCCGCGGCGTTGTTCACCAGGATGTCGATGCCGCCGAACCGGTCCGCCACGGCCGCCACCGCCGTCTCCACCTGGGCAAAGTCGCGCACGTCGCAGGGCGTGGTGAACACGCGCTCGCCCGTGGGGTCGATCTGCCCCGCGGCGCCCGTCAGCCGGTCGGCGCTGCGGCCGGTGATGGCCACGCGCGCCCCCAGCGCGGCGAACTTCTTCGACATGCTGAGGCCCAGCCCCGAGCCGCCCCCCGTCACCAGCACCGACTTGCCCGCCAGCAGATCGTCCCGGAACACGTGCCCTCCCTCGCCCTGGTGCGTGTCGTCCATCCCCCTGCGCCTGACACTACGCCCCGGCCCCGGCGCGCGAAAGTGGCGCGCGGCATGGCGCACAATCGGGTTTGCGGGGTAACTTAGCGTCAACCAACGCTTTCATCGCGAAACTCGTAAACCCATGCCGTCCATCCCCCGCATCCTGCTCTCGCTCGCCGCGGCGTTCGCGCTGGCCGCCGCGCCGGCACGCGCGCAGATCCAGGCGCCCGTCCCCGCCGACACGGGCCTGACCGTGACCCTGCTCACCATGGGGCAGGGCGACTTCGTGTGGGAGAAGTTCGGGCACAACGCGCTGTGGATCCACGACTCCGCCACGGGGACGGACCGCGTCTACAACTACGGGATGTTCGACTTCAAGGCCCCTGGCTACTGGGGGCGGTTCCTGAAGGGCGACTGGCTGTACATGCTGGGCGTGCACGACATCCAGCAGACCATCTACCAGTACCAGTACTTCAACCGGGCCATGTGGGCGCAGGAGCTCAACCTGTCGCCCGGGCAGAAGCGCCAGCTGCAGGCGTTCCTGGAGAACAACGCCCGGCCGGAGAACGCCGAGTACCTGTACGACTACTACCGCGACAACTGCTCCACCCGCATTCGTGACGCGCTGGACGCGGTGATCGGCGGGCGGATGAAGGCGGCCACGGCCGACAGCCTGACAGGCACCACCTACCGCTGGCACAGCGAGCGCCTGATCGCGGCGGACAAGGCGTCCTACTTCGGCCTGGCGGGCGGATTGGGGCCGGCGGCGGACCGCGACATCACCGCGTGGGAGGAGATGTTCCTCCCCTTCAAGCTGCGCGACCAGGTGCGCGCGACTCGCGTGGCGGATGCGTCCGGGCGCGAGGTGCCGCTGGTGGCGCGCGAGTGGACCCTGCTGCAGGGCGCCGGCCGGCCGGACGAGCTCGCGAAGCCCCCGTTCTGGACGCCGTTCTACCTGCTGGCCGGACTGGTGATCGCGGGGCTGCTGGTGCTGCTGGGGAGCAAGGCGCCGGGGTCCAGGGGGGCGCGGTTCGGGTACGCGGCCATCAGCGCGCTGTGGCTGCTGGTGGCGGGGACGGCGGGTGTGCTGCTGGTGCTGCTGTGGACGATGACGAACCACTCCATCGCCTACCGCAACGAGAACCTGCTGCAGCTTTCGCCGCTCGCGCTGCCGCTGGTGCTGCTGGTGCCGTGCGTGGCGTACGGTGCCCGGTGGGCCGCCCGCCCCGCGCGCCTGCTGGCGATGATCGTCGCGGCGCTCTCGGTGCTGGGGTTCGTGCTGCAGGTGCTGCCGGGGGTGGACCAGCGCAACGCGCAGATCATGGCCCTGGCGCTCCCCATCAACCTGGCCCTGGCGTGGACGGTGCGGATGCTCGCCGATCGCGTCCCCGCCGCGCCCGCCGCCAGGACGAAGCCCGTGCGCGAACGGCAGCGGGCGGCGGCGTAAGTGGCGGGACGGGCCCCCCCCC
>DASQZE010000322.1:0-6796 GCA_035638875.1 Longimicrobium sp. | reverse complement strand
CCAGCGACCCGTGCAGCTCCACCACCCGCCGGCTGCCGGCCGCGTGGTGCAGGCCGTCCACGTTCTGGGTGATGATCCCCTGCACCACCCTGCCCTGCTCCAGCTCCGCGAGCGCATGGTGCGCGGCGTTGGGGCGCGCGGCGGAAAAGCGTGTCCACCCGGCCGTGCCGCGGGCCCAGTAGCGCACGCGCGCGGCCTCGCTGCGCACGAACTCGCCGTACTGCATGGGCTTGCGGACGCGCAGGATGCTTTCCGGTCCGCGGTAGTCGGGGATGCCGGATTCCGTGCTGCACCCCGCCCCGGCCAGCACCACGGCGCGCCGGCCGCGCACCAGGTCCAGCAGCGGCCGCAGATCCAGGTCGGACGCGGACGGAACGACGAGCGTCATGGAGTACGGAGAGTACGACGGTGGCACGTGAGCGATCGGACGCCCTTCCGTACCGATCAGCCCCGATGCCGTTCCGCTCGTCAAGCCGAATCCGTGCACGGGCGGGTTTCTGGCGCGACGCGGGTGTCATGCACGGGCGAAGAGATCCTTCGGTCGGCGCCGGCGCGCGGATCGCGGGACGGATCCGGCGGGCGCCTCCCTCAGGAAATCAAGCGGGGAGGCGCAGGCCGGCTCAGGGGAATTACGGGGATGATCGCGCGGCGGCGACACGGGCGAGGATGCCGCCAGGCGCGGCGAACGGGGCCAGGCGCTCGTACGGGACCGGCGCCACCTCCTGGCACGCGCGGATGGCGTGCCCCAGCGACGGCTCCGTCTCCAGCCCGGCGTGGGTAAAGGCGTACGCGAAGTACTCCCGCGCGAGGTCTTCGGTGGCGTAGAACTGGACGCAGAACCGTTCCTCGTCGTTCTCCAGCTGCTGCAGCTCCGCTTCCGTAATCCGGTCCGCGGCGGTCGTCTGCGCGGGGAACATCGCCCGGGCGATGGCGGACGCGTCGCGCTCGTAGTCGGCGAACAGGTCGCGGAACTCCACCGGCTTTCCCGTGCGCAGGTCGAACGTGGCCGAGACGTTCTCCCCGTTGATGGGATGCGCCCCGCCGCAAAACCCGCCGAAGCGGATGAACGCGCTGAGCACGTCATTGGCCGCGTACGTGGTGCGGACGGTGGACCAGTGCTCCGTCTTCCGCCCGAAGCCATCCATGCGCAAGATGCAGCGCAGCGACGTGGAGATGGAATCCAGCTGCCGGTTCACCGCCCGCTCCACGCGCGTACGCGGCGCCGCGAGCCGGGGCACCTTCGCGCCGCTCACGGTGTCGCGCACGACGAGGTACGGGACGGTGTTCCGGGTGCCGGACGCCTGCGCCTGCGCATCCGCCGGGATCGCCAGGCAAAGAAGGAGAAGGGGGATGAGACGCATCGGGCAGATGGGAAGAGACGGGGGCGGCGCGTGTCGTCTGTGAAAGAGGCTGTCTCTCCGCTCCACGCGCAAGCCCGCAACCGCCGCCGGAATCCGCCCGCGGCGGTGTCCATCCCGTCCCCACCCCGTCCTTCGCTCCCGCATCTCCCGCATCTCCCGCATCTCCCGCATCTCCCGCATCTCCTGCATCCACCGCTTCGTATCCACATCCTCCTCCGGCACCCCGCGAGGCCCGGCCGTTGCTTGCATCGGGACCGTCATCAGCAGATACTCACGATCTGCCGACACACCGACCGGAGCCGACCGAGAGCATGCTTTCTGGATATCCCGCCGCGCGCACCGTGGCACCCGTCGTCGCGGAGCACCTCGCCATGCACCTGTCCGCCGCGCGGGTGGCCGACGGGGACGACTTTGCGCCGCAGCCGGACGTGGAGACCATCGAGGCGCTGATCGACGCGGCGTTCTGGGCCAGCCTGCAGCGTGAAGAAGGCCGCTCGCCGCGCATCTCGCTCGCGTACCTGCCGCCGGAGCTGTCGGGGCACGCCATGGTCTTCGATCGCCGGCTGCCGCTGAACGCCCGCGACCTGAGCAAGCTGGCGCCGGCCGTGGAGCGCGCGGGCATCCACCTGGGCGTGTGGCCGCTCGCCGGCGCCCTGCGCGTGTGGGGAACGGGGCGCGCCGTGCCCACCAACACCCTCGTGCTGGAGGTGATGGAGCCCGGCCTGGTGGTGGTCAAGTACCGGCGCGGCGACGAGTTCGACAAGTTCGGCACCATCGCCGTGCTGGAGGGCGACCGCGTGCAGGTGGTGGACGAGCGCGCCGCCAGCCTTCCCGACTGCCCCGACCTGCTCATGTCGCTGCTGGGGTTCGATGCGCCCGCGCCCGCCGCCGGGCCCACGAGCGTGCTCATCCAGCTGGCCATCTCCATGCGCGCCCACCAGCGCGGCGGCTCGCTCATCGTGGTGCCCGCGGGGAGCGACGCGTGGCAGGCGTCCGCGTCGCAGCCCATCGCCTACCGCGTGGCGCCCTATGACGACCTGGCGCAGCTGCTGCGCGCGGATGACGAGGAGCGCGTGCGGCCCCGGTGGAAGTCGGCGTTCCGCAACTCGGTGGATGCCATCGCGGGGCTCACGGCCGTGGATGGCGCCACCGTGATGGACGAGTGCGACCGGCTGCTGGCGTTCGGTGTGAAGCTGGCGCGCAAGCGGGGCGCGGAGCGGGTGGAGCGCGTGACGGTGACGGAGCCGGTGGTGGGGAACGTGGCGGAGGTGGTGGAGCCGTCGGCGCTGGGGGGTACGCGGCACCTGTCCGCCGCGCAGTTCGTGCACGACCAGCGCGACGCGCTCGCCCTGGTCGCGTCGCAGGACGGGCGCTTTACGGTCTTCGCCTGGTCGCCGTGCGAGGACATGGTGCACGCCCACCGCGTCGAGACCCTGCTGATGTAGGCCGAACGGCAACGGCAGGTCTCACGCGGAGACGCGGAGAACGCGGAGGTCGCAGATCGGGTTCCTTCTTCGCTCCTCACCCTCTCCCCACCGTTTTTTCTTCCTGGGGGAGCGCACGCCGGAACCCGAAGCGGCACATAGCTTTGTGCGCGACCGAAGGATCTACTATGCCTGCGGAGAAGCCAGCCCCGGTGCACGGAAGCCGGCCCTCTCTCTGACCGGGTAGATGGTCCGGTGCACGACCTTCCGACCAGGGCTGGCTTCTACTGATCGCGATCATGTGGATGCTGTGCCTTGGTCGCCTCCCGCTCCGTGCTGTGGATATCGTGCCTGTTGAAAAACGCGGATTCCGTCCCCTCGCCGGCAGCAACCGGTCTACCAGGGGCCTGATGCCTCGTGCACGATGCGGCTGATTCGCATCCGGTCGTCGCGGCGCATGGCTCTCGCGCGGACAGCGTTGGTGGAGGGCGCAAAAACGGATGGTCGTGATCGTGATGTCCGGACGCAAATCGGGCGGCGAGCGGCAGAATGCCAGGGATCCTTGGTAGATCGGCTGCTGCCGGCGAGGGGACGGCCATCCGCGTTTTTTGGAAGGGGTATACTGTCGGCGGCGGCTGCGGATGTGTCCCGGCACATCATCTACACGATCGCGATCCGTAAAAGTGTGCGCGTGCCGGGGACTCGGAGGGACGTCGCCGGATGGCCGTGCGGTTCGGCGGAGAGGCAGTATGGTCACATCGGAGGCGGATGCCTGGCCCGGCACATCATCCACACGATCGCGATCCGTAAAAATGTGCTCGTGCCGGGACCTCGGCGGACGTCGCCGGATGGCCGCGTGGTTGGGCGGACAGGCAGGATGGTCGCATCGGAGGCGGATGCCTGGCCCGGCACATCATCCACACGATCGCGATCCGTTAAAATGTGCTCGTGCCGGGACCTCGGCGGACATCGCCGGATGGCCGCGCGATTGGACGCCCCTCTCATGGAGGCTTGGAATCAACGTTCCGCAGCGGTGCTTTGATGCCCATCGAAATCGCCGAAGAGCCGAGGCCGGACCCAACGGAGTACGCGCGCGTCCCGATCTCGTTCGAGGTGCGCTCGGTCATGGACGTGACGGCGGCGGATGACGGCGGATTCACGCTGTCGGAGCGCGCGATCGATCCGCCGTACGTGAAGGACTACGACGTGCTCGACGGGCCGGAAACGTGGGCGCAGTTCGATCTCACGAACTGGGGATGGTTCGCGGCGCACCGGGACGGGCGGCGGGTGGGCGGGGCGGCGGTGGCGTTCGATACGCCGGGGGTGCACATGCTGGAGGGGCGCCGCGACCTGGCCGTGCTCTGGGACATCCGCGTCGTGCCGGACGTCCGCGGGCACGGCGCCGGCGCGGCGCTCTTCCGCGCGGTGGAGGCGTGGGCCGCGGCGCGCGGCTGCCGCGAGCTGAAGATCGAGACGCAGAACATCAACGTCCCCGCCTGCCGCTTCTACGCGCGGATGGGCTGCCGCCTGGCCGCCATCGACCCCACCGCCTATCCCACGCTGCCGGACGAGGTCCAGCTGCTGTGGCTCAAGGATCTCGCGGGCTGACGGATCTGTTCCATCACGATGATTCCCGCGGACGGCTCGCGGATTGAGCATCGTAGGACGGCGGGGCGCCTGCAGGGGCGCCCCGCCGTCGTTCGTAAATTCATGGCGCACAACAGCTAAACAGATGATGCGACACCGACGGTACACCGTTGGCGCATGACTGGGACACGCACACACCAATCGGGTCCGCAGCGCCCCACTTCGCGTCGCTCGCGACCATGCCCAAGCGGCGGCATACGCAGTGTATCTGCCATCATTGCAACGCTTTATGGTTACTGGCAGGACCCGGGCGCACGGATTGCCTTTTGAGAGCGCGTCCGGCGGAACTTCCCCTGCCGGCCTCCGGGACCTGCGGCCAATACCCGCGGCAGACGCGACGCCCCACGCGCACCGGACCTCGTCCGGCCGAACGGCATCGCTCCCCCACCTGCCCGGTCCATCCCACCCGCGTGGCACGCGGTCCCGGTACCTCGAAAGCCTGCCAAGGAGAATCTTCATGGCGATCAACATGCAGGGCCCCTGGACCGTTGCCGTGACCACCAGGAACGCGGCCTGGCCCCAGCGCTTCATCGTGTCCGGCGCGGCGTCGGGCAACGGCACCTACAACGGCGTCGTGGGCACGGCCGTCTTCATCACGGGCGCGGCGTGGTCCATCCAGGTGCAGCACGACCCCGGCGACGGCTTTGTGAGCTCGGCCGAGCAGATCAAGTTCCCCACCGTGTCGGGCGGCCAGCACCGGTTCGAGATCCAGTCCAACGACAGCGGCGGCGACCAGGACTTCGACGACCTGGTGCTCACCTGCTCCACGCCGCAGACCGAATCGGACTTCCTGGTCTACGGCTCCGTGAGCCACTACTCGGGCGGATGCGTCTTCAACCCCTGCCACCGCCGGCCGTGGGTCATCGACTACGCCCCCTCGTTCCAGCTCGCCCTGCAGAACCCGGCCCTGCGCAAGCTGGTGGAAGCGCGGTATCCCCTGCGGCTCATCCCCCCGCTGGTGCCACCCGTGGGCCCCGGCCCCGGCCCGGAGCCGTTCCGCCCTGTGGTGCTGGACGCGGAGGGCGGCGGCATCCCCGCCAAGCAGTCCATCGCCGTGCGCCTGCAGGACACGCGCATCGAGGCGCCCAGCAAGGAGATGGAGGCGCAGACGGTGCGCACGGTGGCCTCCGCGCGGATGGTGGATTCCGTCCGGCGGCAGGAATCCGCCTTCTCCCCCGCGCCGGTGGACCGCGTGCAGATCGCGCGGCACATCGACAAGCTGTTCCGCCTGTGCCTTACGGGACCGCTCCCCGGCACGGTGCTGCGCTTCCAGGAATACGACCGCACGGGCGCGGAGATGGCCGGCGGCCCGTACACGGGCGAGGGCGACCGCGAGACGCTGGGCGTGTGCACCACCGACCGCAACGGCAACTACGTGTTCCGCTTTCAGCGCTCGCTGGCGCAGCGCTTCGACGAGGCGGACGTGGACACGGCCGCGGGCGAGGACGAGCTGGTGCAGAGCGCGCCCGACGTGATCGTGCAGGTGCTGGATCCCATGGCGCCCGGCGGCGTGCGGTGGGAGAGCGCGCCGTACTGGAACGTGCCCCTGCGCAAGCGCATCAACATCTGCGTCCCCGGCCGGTCGCCGCAGTCCGCCTGCCAGGGGCAGAACGCCATCCAGTCCATCGGCAGCATCGCCATCGGCGCACCCGTGTCGCCGCCGCCCCCGGGCTTCCCCGTCCCCACGGCGCGGGTGGGCTACGGCAACACCCTGAACGCGGACGGGCGCGTGACGTCCGGCAACGCGCAGGGGCCCATCACCCAGTGCGCGGCGTGGACGGGACGGCTGGACCTGTACGCGTGCTTCCTGGACCTGCCCGTGCGGCGCTACACCATCCGCTACCGGCGGGCCGGCGAGGCGGGGTGGAGCTTCTACACGGAGACGCTGCGCCACAACCGCATTGCCCACGTAGCGGACCCCGCGTACCAAGGGCACATCGTGGGTCCCAGCGTGGCGTTCACGGTGGATCCGGAGGGGCTGCCCGCGGGGCTGTACCCCTCGTACGAGAACATCGAGAAGGACCTGGACTGGGTCGCCGCGCACATCACCCGCAAGGCACAGGTCAACACGGGGCTGCTGGTGCCCGGCGCGGGGATGATCCAGCTGTGGATCGAGGGATACGACGCGGCGGGCGTCCGCTTGGCGGAGGACGCGCTTACGCTGTTCATCGACAACCGCCCCCCGCACGTGGACATTGCGTCCGTCTCCATGACGGACGGCGTCGGCGGCACGCAGTCCGGCGGCGACTGCGCCCTGTTTACCCTGCCCTCGCCCAACGCGCCGCTCACGGTGCGGTGGCGCGCGGACGACGACGAGGGCTCGCTGGCCGCGTACGGCCTGGGCGTGCAACGGGGCAACGCGGG
>DASQZE010000321.1:0-5155 GCA_035638875.1 Longimicrobium sp. | reverse complement strand
GGACTTCGTGTGTTTGTTGCGGCGAAGCGGCGAATTCGCCGAAACCGCGGGGCAGCCGCCGGTCCCGTCAGGGGCAGGTGGTGGAGGGCACGCAGTTCTGGCATCCCGTGTTCGGCGTGCAGCCGTACGTGCAGTCGAAGTTCGGGTCCGTCGGTAGCAGGGGCGACGCCCCGAACTGGTGCGCATCCGCGGTCCCGCGCAGGGCGGGGCCGCCGGCGACGGTCTCGGACGAGGTGACCTGCAGGTCGTCCACCACCAGCGTTTTCATCGTTCCTCGGACTTGGGGATTCGACCCTCGCGCGCATGCGCTGGCTGCTCGCGCCACGAGCGTGAAATCCTCCGGGTCTGCGGGTTTCAGCCGGGCACGCGCACGAACCGCAGGTTCCGCACGCGGCCGGCATCCAGCATGAACCCGGCAACGGCGCCGGACCCGTCGCGCACAAAGCGCAGCGTGGCACCGGGGACGGAGAACTCGTCGCGGACCAGCGGGCGCAGCGCGGCCGGCTCCGCGGCGGGGCGGCGCACGGCCAGGGCGCCGTCGTGCACCGCAAGCGAGAAGGTGGCCTGCAGCTCCTCGCTGAAGTACGCGCCCGCATAGGACGCCAGCTCGTCCGCGCCGGGCGTCACCAGCACCAGCTTGTCGAACACCTGCGGCTCCTCGCCTGCCTGCCGCCACACCAGCCGCCCCGGCGCGCCCGCCGGAAAGGCGACCGACACCTCCGCCGGCGCGCCCAGCACCACGAACTCCGTGTCGTTCACGGGCCGCAGCTCATACCGGGGCCGCGTGCCGACGAACAGCTGTCCGTTCTCCACGGCAAGGGTGCGCGTCCCGCGCGCCGCCGAGTCGCGGTACATCCCCGCCAGCGCTTGCAGCCGCTCCGGCGCCACCTGCACGGCGGCCCGGGCGGCCGGCGGCGCGGGCGCACTCACGGCCGGCTCCATCCGGTCCGCCAGGTAGATCTCGGCCACGCCGCGGGCCAGCCGCGTGGGATCGCTCGTCGCCACGTTGCACAGCACCGCCACGGAAAAGCGCTCGCCGGGAAAGCGCATGAGCTCCGCGCGGTAGCCGCCCCACGCCCCGCCGTGCATGACGGTGGGCAGCCCGCGCGTGCGACTCACCATCAGCCCCGACGCGTAGTCCAGCTCGCGCCCGCTGGCCAGCCGCCCCTTCGCGTGCAGTTCCGCCAGCAGCCCCGGGCCGCCCACGGCGGATTCGTAGAAGTTGCGGTCCCACAGCAGCAGCTCCTCTACGGTGGAGAACACGGCGCCGTCGCCCGTCTGCAGCCAGCGCGGCATGTCCGCGCGGTAGCCGCCGGCGGGGAGCGGCGCGTACGCCAGCGCGCGGTCGGGCACCACGTCGTCGTAGCCGCGCAGGACGTGCGTGCGCGCCATCCCCAGCGGCGCAAAGATCCGCTCCCGCGCGAGCTCGCGCAGCGGCTTGCCCCCGGCGCGCTCCGCGACCACGGAAAGCAGGAAGTAGCCGGAGTTGCTGTACAGGTGCTCGTCACCGGGCGCAAAGTTGAGCTCGCGCTGCCGGGCGATGGCGGCCAGCGCATCTTCTTCCGTCGTCACGTCGTCCATGCGCGCGCCGCCCATGGCAAGCAGGCCGATGTAGTCGCGCAGGCCGCTGGTGTGGTTCAGCAGGTGCCGCAGGGTGATGGGCCGCTGGTACACGGGCAGCTCCGGGACCCAGCGCCGCACGTCGTCGTCCAGCGACAGCTTGCCCTCCTGCGCCAGGAGGATGACGCTGGCCGCCGTGATCTGCTTGGAGGTGGAGCCCAGGTCGAACACGGTGTGCGGCGTGATGGGCACCCGGCGTTCCAGGTCCGCCATGCCGTAGCCGCGGGCGTAGGCGATGGCCCCGTCGCGGTACACGCCCACGGCGCACCCCGGCGAGTCCTGCCGGTCATACGCCGCGAACAGCGAATCCACGCGCGCCGTGCGGGCATCGCGCGTCCCGATCACCTCCTGCGCGGCGAGCGCGCAGGGGAACAGTGCGAGGAGCACCGTAGCGGCGGCTGCGCGGCTGAGAGTGGAGCAAGGCATGGGGGGATCGTTGGATGGGGGACGAGGGGCGGCGACGGGCGGGGCGTGGAATGTGGGGCAGTGTATCGAGGCGCGGCAAGGCTGCAGGGAAGGAGCTTTGCGGCGCGCCCGTGATCCGCGTACGTGCCCCAGCAAGTGGAGGCACGAGGGCCCCGGCGCCGTCCTCGCGCCGGGGCTCCCATCGTTTCACGCGGTCAGCGTATCGTGGGCGCTCAGCCTCTCCGTCGCGAGCCTGAGCCCCCGCGGGATCGCGTGCTGGGACGCGAGCCGGAACCCGGCCGGGAGCGGGTATGCGGCCGCACGTACGTACCGTCCTTTCGATAGTGGCCGCGGACGTGTACAGAGCCCGATCCGGTGGACGGGGTGCTGGTCGCCGCCGGGCGCGGGCGGGAAGCGCGCGCCGCGAGCCGGATGCGGACACTGGCCGGCACGTGGTACGCAACCACCCGCCGCTGTCCGCCGCGCGGGTCCACCGTGATCCAGGTCGCGCCCCGCCGTGCTGCCTGCGGCCGATACGACGCGATCACTTGCTCGTCCGTGTGGCCCAGCATCGACTCCGGTACCACGTAGTCCGCGACGGTAACGGCGGAGTCGGGAACGGGCTCGGAGACGTCGTGCACCTGCACCGAGTCCTCCGGCAGCGCCGCGTACGCCGGCGCGGAACCCGTCGGTCCTGCCGCGTACGATGGCGCGGGCGCGGTGCCGATCTCGGCGCCCGGTGAAAACACGCTGCATGCGCTCAGCAACGCGCCGAGCAACGGGGCCAAGCTGAACAACGAACGGTGTTTCCGCATTGTACCCTTCCCGTTGATGGATGATGACGACTGCCAACACTTGCATTTGTGGGACGGGAGCGGGCTGAATTCCCCGGCCCGGCCGACGAGAGCCCCGGTGCGACCCGCGCGCCGGGGCTCTCGCTGCTTTGATTGGGGATGCGGGAATCCAGGTGCCGGCTGTCCCTCTCTTACCACGAGCGCACGATCGAACGGATGCGCGGACGGGGAGAGAACTTCAACTCGCTTGCTCAATGCTGATCTGCAACCGCTGCAGCACCTCGATTCCGAACGGGTCCCGCTTCTGTCCGGCATGCGGCGATCCCGTTACGGCGGGCGACGCACCCGGAAAGCATGTCGCGCCATCCAGCGAGAGCGTGAAGCTCGTCTGCCCGCATTGCGAAGACGAGGCGCTCTACATGATCCCGTCGCACGGTGTCGGCGAGCTGACATGTGCTGCCTGCGCGAACGCGTTCGAGACGAGCGTCGTCCGCATCCGGTCCAAGCGGTCCGCCGGGAACAAGCAGATGGGCACCCGCTCGTTCACCGTCCGCGTCGAGGACCTGAATGGGCGTGACGATCTGGTGGAGTTCGTCCGTCCATCGAACGAGGATTTTGAGCTTCGGTCCAAGGACCTCGCCGCGTTCTCATCCATCCATGGACGGCTTACGATCGTGCAGAACCTGAGCGTCGGCCGGCACATGAAGCTCGTGCGCTCCCGCGTTGAGGCACGCGTCGAGCCTGGATGTGCCGCGGCGATCCTGCTGTGGATGAGTGTCGCCGCGGGAGTCGGTGCAGTCGTGTTCTAGTGTCTGCTGGTTCCTTGTTCAACCCTTTCAGGAGAACGATGATGTCGACTACGGGAGAGAAGCCGGGGAAGGGCACCTACGCGTGCAAGAGCTGCGGGCAGAAAGTGGTGCTGGATGATGCGTCGGACACGCTTCCGCCCTGCCCAAGCTGCAGCAAGACGAAGTTCCGGCCGTAGCCAGGCTGCGCCCGCGCATTGAGATAGCATTCCGTCCACTCCATCTGGAGGCCCATTCATGAAAGCGCGTCGGATTCGTTTCCTCGTGCCGCTCGTTGCGTGCCTTACGTTGGGTGCCTCGGTACCCAGCCTCACGGCCTGCAGCGATTCGGAGAGCCCGACTGGCTCTGGCTGCTGCCGCGTATGCAAGACTGGCAAACCCTGCGGGGATTCCTGTATCGCACGAGACAAGACCTGCCGGACCGGTGGCGGCTGCGCCTGCTCAGGATGAGACGAGGGCTCCCGGATCATCCGGGGGCCCTTTTTGTTGTCCCGCATCCGCCATCGCCGCACAAACAGCCGATGGCGTGGACCGGCGCGCTTATGGGGGCATCCCTGGTGTGGTGGTGTGGTTCACATACCCGGCGGTCGTGCTGATAGGCTGGGGGTACTTGACGGCGGCACCTGTTTGTGGAACCTTTTGAGGACCGAATCAGTGGAAACATCCTATCCAGGAGGAACTCAACATGTCTGCCCCCCGGCTGAACCCCGAAGACCTGATGGTGGATTCCCTCGTGATCGGCGGACCTTCCGACGACGTGAGCGCAGCCGCATCGATCCTGTGGAATACGACTGGTCAGCCGATGACCGGCACCTGCACCGAGGGTCCGCAGTGCATCGCCTGAACGGTGCGCTTGTGCTCCACACGTTTTCGCGTTAGCCTTGCTCCCATGAGCATCCACGTGCGCACCAGCTATCGCGCCTACCGCTACTACGGGTTCCCCAACGGGACTCCGGAGGCTGCCGCGCGCGTGTAGGATCGCTCGCCACAGGCACCCGAGGGCTCCCGGAACCATCCGGGGGCCCTTTTCGTTTGCCCATCATCCGCCACCGCCGCACTACGCAGGAGGACCGTCCCATGATCATCGTCACCCGACCGGCCGTCACGGACGCCGAGCTGGACCACATCCGCGAGCGCATCGAGACGCTGGGGATGCGCACGCACCTATCGCGCGGCGAGCAGCGCACCATCATCGGCTGCATCGGCGACGAGTCGCTGCTGCACGAGGCCGCGCTGCTCACCCTGCCGGGCGTGGAGTCGGTGCATCCCGTGCTCAAGCCGTACAAGCTGGCCTCGCGCGAGTTCGTGGCGCGCCCCACCGTCATCCGCGTGGGCGACGCGTCCATCGGCGCGCAGGAGCTGGCGATCATTGCGGGGCCGTGCTCCGTGGAGGGGCGCGACATGCTGCGGCAGACGGCGCGCTCCATCAAGGACGCCGGCGCGGGGATGCTGCGCGGGGGCGCCTTCAAGCCGCGCAGCTCGCCATACGCCTTTCAGGGGCTGGGCGAGGCGGGGCTGCGCATGCTGGCC